>CAYGOW010000102.1:0-10073 GCA_964351425.1 uncultured Roseivirgaceae bacterium | reverse complement strand
TTCGGTGATTTCTTTTTTCGCCAATATTTCCTTCACAACAGCATCCCCGACTTCACGGGTACTGAGTGGATTTTCACTGTTCAGGTCCTCCGTGACAGCACCCTCCTCAAGGGCATTGGCCACAGCGTCCCGAATAGATTTTCCTTCTTCCACAGCCTGAAAGGCATATTCAAGCAACATCGCGGCCGACAAGATCGCACCCATCGGATTTGCCGTATTCTTGCCGGCAGCCTGAGGATAGGATCCGTGAATAGGTTCAAAAAGCGCATAGGTATCGCCCATACTTGCTGCAATGACCAACGCTTCATCCGTGATTATGTCTCCAAACATGTTCTCGGTGAGCATCACATCAAAGGAAGCGGGCTGGAGAATAATTTTCATCGCTGCATTATCTACGAATAAGTAGTCCAGCGTAATGTCGGGATATTCCGCCGCGACACTTTTCACTTCTTCCCGCCAAAGTCGACTGGTTGCCAAAACATTTGCCTTATCTACCAATGTCACACGCTTGTCACGCAACTGCGCTGCCTGAAACGCCTTGTGCGCGATGCGGTGTATTTCCGAGCGGTGGTAAACACAGCTATCAAATGCTGTATCGCCATTCTCACTCCGTCCCCGCGGTTGACCAAAATAGATCCCACCGGTCAATTCCCGGAAAACCACAAAGTCAGTTCCGTGAATCACCTTGTTTTTCAATGGCGACCGATCTTCGAGGGACGGGTAACTGGTGACCGGCCGGATATTGGCATACAGGCCGAGCGAACTGCGCATCCGCAGTAACCCCTGCTCCGGACGAACTTTGGCTGAAGGGTCGTTGTCATACTTCGGATCCCCGATTGCACCAAAGAGGATGGCGTCTGACTCGCGGCATATTTTTTCGGTAGCTTCCGGAAACGGATCCCCCGTGGCATCAATGGCAGCGGCACCAACCAGCCCTTCCTCATAATGAAAGGTGTGGCCGAATCGCTCAGCAACTGCCTCCAAAACTTTTCGGGCTTCTGCAATGACTTCAGGGCCAATACCATCACCGGCCAGTATGGCTATCTTCTTATTCATAGGGTTCGCTCGTTTTCAAATGATTCGATCTCGTCCTTCTTGCTGAGCAGAAAGTCAATATCATCGTAGCCATTTTGCAGGCAATACTTCTTGTATTCATTTATTTCAAAAGATTCAGTCCTGCCGATCGACGGCACAGAGATTTCTTCATTCTCCAGGCTCACAACAATTTCCGTTGCAGGGTCCTTTTCAATAGCTGCAAACAGGGCCTGCAAAAACTCCTCGCTTACCTGGACAGGTAAAATACCATTGTTCAAAGCGTTATTCTTGAATATATCCGCATAGAAGCTGGAGATAACTACCCGAAACCCATAATCGCCAATGGCCCAGGCCGCGTGTTCACGACTACTTCCACAGCCGAAATTCCTGCCTGCCACCAGGGCCTTGCCGGAATAGGTCGGATCATTCAAAATGAAATCACTTACAGGATCACCGTTTTCATCATAGCGCCAATCCCGAAACAGGTTATCGCCAAATCCTTCGCGGGTCGTAGATTTCAGAAAGCGCGCCGGGATGATCTGATCCGTATCCACGTCCTCAAATGGAAGTGGTACACAGGTCGTTGTTAATGTTTTAAATTTTTCCATCAGTTCAGCATGGTTCGTACGTCCGTAATTTCACCTGTAAGCGCCGCTGCTGCTGCAGTAAGCGGACTCGCCAGCATGGTCCTGGCTCCCGGCCCCTGCCTCCCTTCAAAGTTTCGGTTCGAAGTGGATACACAGTATTTTCCTTTGGGAACTTTATCCTCATTCATACCCAGACAGGCTGAACAACCTGGTTGCCGCAACTCAAATCCCGCGGCTGCCAGAATGGTATCAATCCCCTCCTCGCGGGCCTGGGCTTCCACCTGCCGCGACCCCGGTATGATCAGCGCATTCACATGATCAGCTTTCTTCTTTCCACGCACCAGATCAGCTACCATTCGTAAATCTTCTATCCGGGAATTGGTGCAACTGCCGATGAACACATAATCCACTTTATGCCCTAATAGCTTTCCTCCTTCCGTCAGTCCCATGTATGCCAGTGATTTAGTCAGCATGGAGTCGGTATGGCTGCCATCTGCAGTAGGAATAGATTGTGTGATCCCAACGCCCATTCCGGGGTTTGTTCCGTAGGTAATCATGGGTTCAATATCCGCGGCATCAAATACATGTACTGTATCGAATACGGCCTCGTCATCTGTTTTTAATGTTTTCCAATACGCCAGGTGCCTATCCCAGTCCGCCCCGGCAGGAGCAAATTCACGCCCTTTGATGTAGGCGAATGTGGTTTCATCCGGTGCAATCATTCCGCCGCGGGCTCCCATTTCGATGGACATGTTGCAAATAGTCATTCGCGCCTCCATGGAAAGAGAGGTAATTGCGGAGCCACAAAATTCAACGAAGTGGCCTGTGCACCCACTGGTAGTCAGCCTGGAAATGATGTAAAGAACAATATCTTTGGAAACCACCCCTTTGTTCAGCGTCCCGTTGACTTCGATCTTCATCTTCTTCGGCTTCTTCTGGAGAATGCATTGTGTGGCTAAAACCTGTTCAACCTCACTGGTTCCAATACCAAAAGCAATATTTCCAAAAGCACCATGGGTGGAGGTATGGCTATCGCCGCATACAATGGTCATCCCGGGTTGGGTAATGCCCAGTTCAGGACCGATGACATGAACAATGCCCTGGTAGGGATGTCCGAGGCCATATAATTCGACCCCGAATTCCGCACAATTTTTTGTCAGGGTTTCAACCTGATGCCTCGACAAGGCGTCCTTTATTGGCAAGTGCTGATTGATGGTCGGAACGTTGTGATCTGCGGTAGCTACCGTTTGCTTTGGCCGGAAAACACCTATTCCCCGATCCCGCAATCCGGCAAAAGCCTGCGGACTCGTCACTTCATGAATAAAGTGACGGTCTATATAGAGTGCCTGGGGGCCATTTTCAATATCATGAACGACGTGGCTGTCCCAGATTTTGTCAAATAAAGTGGTTGGTTTCATTAAGCTTTTGTGTGATGGGGAAGATTCTCCATCATTTTCGTTAAATGTGCGTCCTCAACAACCGTAACACGGTCTGCAATTTCTAAAAATGCCGAATAGGCTTCTTCCAGGCCCTCTTTGTCCGGATGAATCCCAAGTTGCCCCAGCCTGAAATTCAAGGCTGCGCGCCCGCTGCGGGCCGTAAGAATAATAGATGACTTGTTAACGCCGACTTCGGCCGGGTCGATGATCTCGTAATTATCGCGGTTCTTAATAACCCCGTCCTGATGAATTCCTGAGGAGTGAGAAAAGGCATTACTTCCGACAATGGCCTTATTCGGTTGAACAGGCATATTCATGGTTTCAGAAATCAACCGGCTGATCGGAAATAGCTCCTTTGAATTGATCCTGGTTTCATAATCCAGCCAGCGATGTTTCTTAAGGATCATAACCACCTCTTCCAGCGAGGTATTTCCAGCACGTTCGCCAATTCCGTTGATCGTACATTCAACCTGACGTGCTCCGTTCTGGATGGCCGCAATGCTATTGGCGGTTGAAAGTCCCAGATCATTATGGCAATGGGTGGATATCGTCACATTCTCAATCCCTTCTACGTTATCCACCAGGTATTTAATTTTTTGACCGTATTCTTCCGGAAGGCAGTACCCGGTGGTATCCGGAATATTTACAACCGTGGCACCGGCATTGACTGCCACCTGAATTACCTGAGCCAGAAATTCATTATCGGTTCGGCCAGCATCTTCGGCGTAAAACTCAACATCGTCTACAAAATTCCTGGCGTAAGAGACACATCTTTTTGCACGCTCGAGAATTACTTCCCGGGTCGTGCGCAACTTGGTAAATACATGCTGGTCCGAGGTACCAATGCCTGTATGAATCCGCGGATGTGCAGCATTCTTAATTGCTTCGGCTGCACATTCAATATCTTTGTCTACCGCTCGGGATAGCGCGCAAACAGACGCATCCTTGATAATTTCGGCTACCGCCTTGACGGATGCAAAGTCTCCCGGACTTGAGATGGGAAATCCCGCTTCGATAATATCGACACCTAACGCTTCAAGCGACAAGGCCAATTTTATCTTCTGGTTCTTGCTTAAACCACACCCCGGCACCTGTTCCCCATCCCGTAAAGTCGTATCAAAAATGTATACTCTGTTATCCATAGCAAAATGATTATTCTATCAAAGGTCAGAGGGTTATCTCCTATTTAAAAACCTAATACCATTTTAAAAACGATTTCTAAAATCATTATATCTCACGTAAAATGCCTATTTTAGAGAATTAAGCATTTTTTACGATATTTTATCTACGATGTCTAAGAGAAACCCAAATAGCCTGTTTCATTTGATAAAATCGATGAAGCCTACGGAGAAACGGTATTTTCGGCTGGGTTTTCAGTCCGAAATGGACCATCATAAATATCTGCAGCTGTTTGATTACATGGACAAACAGGATAATCCGGACGACAGCCAACTGCTTTCCGACCTTCCTGATATCAAAAAAATTCAGCTCTCCAATCTAAAATCACATCTGTATAAGCGTCTGATGCAAAGCCTCCGACAATACTGCCAGGCGTCAGTATCGGACATTCAAATCAGGGAAATGATTGACAATGCGCAGATTCTTTATAACCGCAGCCTGTATGAACAATGTGCGGATATGCTTAAGAAGGCGCAAAGAAAAGCAGCAAAGACGGATAACCTGGAGCTACAGTTGGAAATTCTCAAATGGAAGAAAAATGTATTGAGTCAAACTGTCGGACAGGGGAATGAACAGCGTGTGAACACCATCATCAAAGATGTTCGCCAGGTAAATGAACGCATCAATATGATAAATAAGTTTACCAACCTTGGGGTGCGGCTAAACTCGATGTTTTTCCGGACCGGGTTTATCAGCAACCAGGAAGAATTAAGCCGCATCAAACGGATTTATGCAGAAGGCATGCCGGTGTACGACGAGAAATCCCTCTCACTCAACGAAAAACTGAGTCTCTACCAGGTGCAGGTGGGATATTACTATTATATCCAGGATTTTGATAAAGGGCTGGAATATGCGACCAAGTGGGTAGCGCTGTTTGATGAATACCCCGATCTGTGTTACTCACGAACCGACACCTACCTGAGTGCAATCAACAGCATGATGATTGGCCAGAATAAGCTGTATCGATACAACGAATTTGTAGAAAATACGCGTCGTCTCCGGCAAATCAGGCATTATCCTAAAAGTGTAACGAATGAGAATATTCGCATGCGTCTTTTCAAGTATACCTATGTCCATGAATTCAACCGCATTTTTATGTTAGGCGATTTTGCTCAGGGTGTTTCCCTGATGAAAAAGATCGAACCCCAACTCGAGGAATTTATCGGCTTCCTGGACAACCACAGCCGGTTGATTCTTTATTACAAGGTTGCCTGCCTGTATTTCGGTAATAACAATTACGGGCGCGCCATCCAATGGTTAAACCGCATTATGAATTCGGAGAATATTGATTTACGGGAAGATATCCATTCTTTCGCCCGTATTCTCAACCTGATCAGTCACTACGAACTCGGAAACATGGACGTGATTGACTACTACATACGGAGCACCTATCGCTTTCTCCTGCGCAAAGATGACTTGCAAAAATTCCAGCGATCGATTCTGGAATTCCTGAAAAGTATGAACAGTACGGTTTCCGAGCAGGAACTTATCCAGGCCTTTACGACCTTGCGGGACAAACTTATTCCGCTCCGGGATAACCCCTATGAAAAGCGTGCATTCATATATTTTGATATAATCTCCTGGCTGGAGTCAAAAATTCAGCGACGGAATGTAGCAGCAGTAATCAGTGAAAAGGCGGAAGAAATTATTCACGCAAAAGCCCTGTAGAGAATTGAATTCCTGACCTGTAACGTGTAATTTTGAACAAAGAGATAAAGAATGAAATCCTTCTATAGCATCATTTTCGCAGTCATCTTTTTTGCAGGTTGCGGTGGCTCCACTAACGAAAGTACAATCTCTGATGAAAACCAGGTAAACCCAACCGTTCAAAACCTGCACGACCAGGTGATGGAGTATCATGATGAGGTAATGCCGGATATGGGAGAAATATACTCCCTTCAAAACGAACTTGAAAGTGCTGCTGACAGCCTCCCTTCTCCACAAAGTGAAACCTTGCGAGAATATGCAACCAGCCTGGCTGAGGCCGACGAAGCCATGATGGGCTGGATGAGACAATTTACTGCACAACTAGCCAACGAGGATACCACCGCTGCCATAGCCTATTATGAAGATCAGCTAATCAAGGTAAAAGACATGCGCGACAAAGTGGTACAAGCCTTAGCCGAGGGCCGGGCTGCTAAAGCAGATCTTGAAAAATAAATTGACCGGAGAATCTTCTCAGTTTGGTATCCAGGCGTCTCGGATATCAGAAACCGTTTTGCCTGTGAGATAGGTGATCATTTCCGTAACTACCCCACAAAATCAGGCATTAGCCAATCTCTACTCAGCAAGGATATCCAACGCTCATTCGCATAGCCCCGCCTTATTTTCGCTCCACATCCGGATCAACGTTATCCCTGAAGTACTTCAAAAGACTTGAGGATTCAAATGGGCCATTTTTCACCCATATCTCGAATAATTTATATTAAATGGCTTTATTCGGGGTTATTTTTTAACCCCTTGATTAAAAATTAAAGTCCTTTTTTGTAATTGCAGCTTAAATATTAGGCCTCCCACTTCATTATTTACAAAATTCAATCTTTATTTGCGATTCTGGAAGAGAAACTCTTCTGACCTAAACCACTTAAGTAAAATTGAATTATGAAACACCTGTTTACATATCTTGGTGAATTGAATGTACCAGTCTTGTTCGCCGACGCCGGCGTTGTGCTGCCACAGGAGGAGGTAACACAAGCGGTAACCGAAGGAGCAACAGCGTTATTCACGGCCAACAATCTATGGATGATGATTGCGACAGCCCTGGTCTTCATCATGCATTTAGGTTTTGCCGGCGTAGAAGCTGGTTTTACACAGGCTAAAAATACGGTCAATATTCTATTTAAAAATACCGTCACTCCTGTATTCGGTATACTAAGCTATTATCTGATTGGTTTTGCACTCATGTACCCCGGATTTGATGAGCCCGGCTGGTTTGGCTTTGCAGAAGGAGGGTTTGCTCTTAATTTTCCTGAGAATGGAAATTCATTCGGATATGCAAGTGGAGGCTACACCTATTGGACAGAATTCCTGTTTCAGGCCATGTTTGCCGCCACCGCCGCTACCATTGTATCAGGTGCGGTAGCTGAACGTATCAAAATCTCTGCTTATCTGATATTCACTTTGTTATTTGTCGGGATTGTCTACCCCATTATTGGAAGCTGGAAATGGGGCCTGGGCGCACTGGATGCTGCAGGATTCTATGATTTTGCTGGTTCCACGCTGGTGCACTCTGTAGGAGGATGGGGTGCTCTCGCCGGGGTCATTGTCATTGGGCCCCGCATAGGAAAATACGTCGATGGAAAAGTAATTGATAAACCCGGCTCGAGTGTTCCCCTCGCAGTAATCGGGGTATTTCTGCTCTGGTTGGGTTGGTTTGGATTTAACGGAGGCTCTGTATTAAATGCAGATCCTGGTTTAGTTTCATTCGTGTTGGTCACCACCTCGCTTTCTGCCTGTGGTGGCGCCGTTGGTGGTTTGATTACCGGATATGCAGTTTTTAAACGCCTTGACCTGGGAATGGTGTTGAACGGGATCCTGGCCGGGCTGGTTGGCATTACCGCAGGTGCCGATGTTATTAGTCCCGGGTGGGCGATTTTCGTTGGATTGATCGCAGGAATTCTGGTTGTATTGTCCGCCGTTACTTTGGACAAATTCAAACTCGATGATGTGGTCGGGGCTATTTCGGTTCACCTGACCTGTGGCGTATGGGGTACATTAGCTGTCGGTATATTTGGCATTGCTGGCGATGGCACTGCGATGCCTTTCTGGCCTCAACTCAAAGGCGCCCTGATTTGCGGAGCAGCCGCATTTATCGCGGCAATGGTCATCTTCACTGTATTAAAGTACACTATTGGCATTCGGGTATCCGAACAGCATGAAAAAGAAGGACTGGATAGCCACGAACATGGAATACGTGGGTACACCATAACCTATGACCAGTAGATCAGTATAATAAAGGCCTGTCCGGATAACTCGACTCATTTCCGGCAGGCCCTTTTGCTAAGAATCAATTTGTTGTAATCAGCAGAGATAAGCGTTTGTTTATTCCGAGAATAATAGAGCTCTCTTTGATAAAGTGGATACCTTCACACCACCCTGCAGTTCCGATCGGGATGCTAAATAATTAACAGCGATCATCCTTTTTGAATTTTTAGCCATAGGTGTATATCGTGTGGCATAATCATGCCAGTGGTGTGATGATTCCCGCAATACTTGCATCTTTTGATTACATTTGTTTCATGGCGATCATTTCAAAAAAGAAGAAGATCTATCCGATTCAGGACGGGCTAAGGCAGTACCTTGTCAGAACAGGTCGCCAGTCAGATCTTCCGATCAGTTACAATGACCTTCAGCGATATGAAAACAGTTTCCCGCTGATCGATAAAAAAAATAAAGATACACTTTGGGAAACTGTCATCTATTCACAGGATGATATGAAATCCATTCATCATCAGGTCAAAAAAATCTATGCCTTACTGAAAGCCGAGGGTGACCTTAGTTTTATTGAACACTTATTTATTGACCGGATTGATTTGTGTATTTATGGCAATACCAAACCCTTCCGGGTCAGGATTGTCAACCGGATCAATGACAACTTTGACTATTTCTATATCAAACAAGCTGATGCCTCGCGCGTATACGGACTCGAACTGGAGCATCTGCTTTCTCCCAACCGGATCAGCTATCACATCCGGGATGAAACACTGATTGAAGAACACATTATTGGCATACCGGGAGATCAGTTTATTCGGGATTATTTAAAGGACGGCCACCTGAATGCCATTCGTTTGAGTAAGGAATTCGTGAAATTCAATGAGCGTTGCTTTATTCGTTTACTTGGTGACATGCACTCGAGTAACTTTGTTGTGGATATCACACCGGATTTTGAAGAGGTCGAATATCGAATACGTGCCATCGACTTCGACCAGCAGTCCTATGAGGGGAGAAAGGCGATCTATCTTCCACAATATTTCAAACAAAACAATCCTTTAATCGAGGTGGGGCTAAAATGCCTGACGCCTGAAACGGTCAAGCAATATCAAAAGGAAGAACGGTCGCTGATTGCAGCGCGCCTGAAAGCAGGCCGGGAAACAATTTCCTTCCTGTTAAAAACAATGGCCAGGGACACGCTGGCGCCTAAGTCACATGTGGAATCATTGAAGAAAGATCTCGCCATACATTACAAACAAGAATCCTTTCTGCAATGCAACAGTATGGGAGAACTGGTCCGTGAAAGTTTATTAACTGTTCTGGAGGATAAATCTAACTTCCTGTAACGGTGGCACGATTGATATGTAGCGGCAACTTTTTCCCGGGAACAAATTGGTAAAATACTTTTTTAAGAACACCCGCCAGATGTATCGCTGAGGCCCGGTCTGCTGTAATTGACAGTACCTTTTCCTGGTTATCAATTTTAATACTCACAATGAAACGGTCTTTCAGCACCACCATTAATATGATTCCGGTCAGGATGGCCAATACACCCAGTCCGATATAAAGCGTTTCACCGCCCACCGGCTCCATAACCAAATTCCATTCTCCAACAGGGCTGCCTGTAAATTTGAGCGAACCAATAAGTAAGCCAACAATCCCTATCCCAAAAAAGATAAAACCCGGCCATCGGGATACATTTATTCTTTTTAACCGGATATCACGCAGATCACCAAGAGGAAATTTCATTCCATCGACATGGATGTCAGCCCTGGTGATTTTAATTCCCTTTTCATCCTCGTATATCACTGATTTTTCCATACCCGCATTACGTTTAGAGATTTGTACAAACCTATTCAGCTAAATTATGGCAAATATGGTTCCATAGACCATAAAGCCTTCA
>CAYGOW010000101.1:4742-10152 GCA_964351425.1 uncultured Roseivirgaceae bacterium | reverse complement strand
GGTGTTTCCATCACTTAACTGCTGCGGACTGAAATAATATGCTTCCAGTCCAATCCAGAAGTTCTCATGTTTTTCGTACATGAGCACATTGTTCAGCCGGTGACGTGCCACCAGTGGAAAAAGCGAAATCTCATCACCATAGTGCTCTTTTACATCGGAAAACGTATAGCCAACGAACAACTTGAAATCACGCCAGGTCCATTTCAGGTTCACTTCAACACCTTTTGTGTCAATAAATCCTGAAGGTTGCTGGTACTCATATTTGTCTTCTACCGGTACAAGTTGCAAGGGATCATTGATACGCGTGTAAAAAAGCAGCATGTTGGTTGATAAACTTAATTCGTCGGTCAGGGAAATCCGGTAGTTGATGTCAAAATTTCCTCCGGCGGATCGTTCAGCCACCAGCACGTCCTCATCAATTGGCAGAATATTCTGAAATTGTATCCGTTCGGCATCTTCAGAAAATACGGTTGGTGTTTTATATCCGAGGCCACCTCCCAGCCTGAGGGTCAGTGCATCATTCGGCTCCACCATTAATGAAAACCTGGGGAGCATAAAAAATCCATATTCGTTGTGATAATCTCCTCTAAGCCCCGTTTCAAGGGTCCACTGAGAGGAAATATTCCAGATGTTTTGTCCGAAAATACCTATGGTGTTCTGGTCAAAGCCAAGATCCTGATCAGGTGAACCTTCAAACTGGGTAAACTTATCTGTCCAGAGGTTTGCCCCCACAATCCATTCCAACTTGCTGCTGAAGGTGGAATAATTCAGCTCACTGAATGAAGAAAACTGACGTCCGGCGAATGTGTAGTCAGGAATGCTGATTTCCCGGTCATAACTGTTCAGGCTGTTTTTAAATTCGAAACGGGACGATTTACCCGGTCTATGGGAGAATTGAAGTTGCGTTGAGATCCGGTCCGTATCATTTTGTTCGAAATAGGGATTGTTCACGTCATTCCCCTGGACATAATCCATATTTCCGCCTAAGCGGCTTTCCGTTATAAAATTAAGTCCGGCAATTAGTTTTGTGTTCGCGTTGAAGTCGATGAATAGTTTTGGATTTAAAGTAAACCTGTCGAACTCAGGGATTGCCGTAAGTCCTATATCCGCGGGATCATAAGGAGAACCGTGATTATAAGAGGCAAAAACTGTTGTCCCGATCTTCCCAAATTTTTCTGAATAAAAAGCGCTTGCGTCCAGCCCCAGGGCAGATGTGCCATTGAGCATGACATTCAGTTCGGCTTCTTCAGCCGGCGTTTTTGAGATCAGGTTGACAATACCTGCCACCGCTCCGCCGCCGTACAGTGTCGAACTTGATCCTTTGATAACCTCTACCTGTTTCAGGTCCAGGGGCGCAATCTGCATCAGGCTTAGTCCGCCCGAGTATCCTGAATATAGCGGCAAACCGTCCCTGAGTAACTGGGTATATTTTCCATCCAGCCCCTGAATCCGAATGCTGGAATTATAACTGGTGGCAGAAGTCTGCTGCGTCTGGATTCCGGTGCTTTCATTCAGAAGCATTCGTATATCCCCGGGTTTCATATTTCCTTTTTCAGCCAGCTCTTCACCAGCAATAAATTCCACACGCGTCGGCGTATCCTGGAAAGTTCGACTGCTTCGTGTGGAAGAAATAATCACCTCCTCCAGTTCTTCAGAGGCTGGCTCCATTTTGATGATTCTTCCCTGGAGGGAATCCGGTAATGGAAACGAATAATTCAGGCGTTGTGATTCATATCCTACGAAGCTGATCTGAATGACAAAGTTTCCGCGGGGAATATCACGGATCATTATTTTCCCGTTTTCGTCTGTCGATCCTCCTCGTTGGAGATCAGGCAGGTAGACACTTACCCCTGGTAAAGATTGAGATGATTCGGCATCCAGAATAGTGGCAGAGAATGTGTATTGAGCCATGGCTGAATAAAATCCAGCCACGACAATCGCCATAGTCAGGTAAATTTTCATAAGAATAATTTAGGAATGTAAGAGATTATAGATCAGGTCGATAATCTCTTCCTGGGCGGTTTAAGGAGTCCGTAGGCATGACCAGTACTTACCGGCTCTTTCGTGCCTTGATTAGCGGGTGATTCCCTATAAACAGTGATGAGGATGGGGTTTGTGCTAACGTCTGTCACGATAAAACCCGGACAATTCCCGCAGGTGAAAAACGCCGAACAAGGAAAAGATTCTACAGGTTCGGAGCCTTCGCCATGGGAATTACCGGCCATCTCTGTCTCCTCTGAACATTGTTCCTCGTATCCACAACATGGATCTGGAATAATCATCAGACAAACAAGGGCCAGACAAATGGATAAAAGCTTCATTCTCCCGAATTATATCTATTGTAAACTTAGGCACAATCTCATAATCTTTCCAGTAAATAGGTGAATCAGATGGAATGTGGAGCAGAGCGATGATGGAGTTGTACAGAAAGTATCCTTGTTTGGGAGAAAAATAGCTGGCTTATTTTATCTGATTGAGGCGAACCAACGGAAGAAATTCCGGGCAATGCTGCAGTAATACTCCTCGTTGGATAAAATCATGTGAATTGTATAGACGTGATGTCCGATTACATCTATAGATTTACGAATGGTACGAATAGCACTCAGCCATTTGTTCCTTTAGATGCTTACTGAATTCCTTCTCACCTGATCAAATTGGGCATGGAAAAGAAACCGAAAACACTATTAAAACAAATATTTGGATATGATGAATTTCGTCCGTTACAGAAAGAAATCATTGAGCGCACCTTAGCGGGAAAAGACAGCATGGTGCTCATGCCGACGGGAGGCGGAAAATCCATATGTTTTCAGATTCCGGCCTTGATTTTCAATGGAATCACTATTGTGGTATCGCCCCTTATTTCGCTCATGAAAGACCAGGTGCAGGCTTTGCGCATCAACGGCATTAAAGCAGACTATTTTAACAGTTCTATTTCTACCGAAGAAGAAAATAAGGTGATTTCCCGTGCTATGCATGGCGAAATTCAATTGCTGTATTTATCTCCCGAGAAATTGATTTCGGTTAGTGATACATGGCTGAAAAAGGTGAATATCAAATTTGTGGCCATAGACGAAGCCCACTGTGTGAGCATGTGGGGCCATGATTTCAGACCCGAATATACCCAGCTGAAAAATTTCAGAAATTCCTTGCCCGAGGTGCCGTTTATGGCATTAACAGCTACGGCTGATAAATCTGCCAGGGCAGATATTGAAGAACAATTAGGGTTGAAAGATTCAAAGCTGTTCATCTCATCTTTTGACAGAAAGAACCTCAGCATTGAAGTACGCGGACAGGTGCCTAAAAATAAAAAACTGGAAGAAATTGAGCGATTTGTAGCCAGGAGAAACAATGATAGTGGCATCATTTATTGCCTCAGCAGAAAGAATACTGAGGAAGTTGCCGGCTATCTGCAAGCCAACGGCCATTCGGTATCGTTTTACCATGCAGGATTAGATGCGGAGGAAAGAGAACGCGTGCAAAACGAATTTATAAATGACAACACCAGGATTATGGTTGCCACTATTGCCTTTGGTATGGGCATTGATAAATCGAATGTACGCTGGGTAATACACTATAATTTACCCAAGAACCTGGAGGGGTATTACCAGGAAATTGGCAGGGCGGGCCGGGACGGTTTGCCCACTGAAACCCGAATGTATTACAACATGCGGGATTTTGTGCTGTATAGTCAGTTTGCCGATGGTGGTGCCAATGCTGAAATCCAAAAGGAGAAACTGAGCCGCATGCTCCAATTTGCAGAAGCTAAATCGTGTCGAAGAAAAATACTGCTTTCTTACTTTGGTGAGCACCTCACCGATGATTGTGGCAACTGCGACGTGTGTGACAATCCGCCCAAATGTTTCGACGGCACCGTGTTGGCACAAAAAGCCCTTTCCGGGATTGTTCGTATGAAAGAGAAAGCAGGCATCAACACGCTGATTTATGTGCTTCGAGGATCGAATAATGCAGAAGTACGTGCGGAAGGTTATCACCGACTCAAAACCTATGGTGCAGGGAAAGACGTCAGCTTTACTGATTGGCGCGATTACATCATTCAGTTGGCCAACCAGGGGCTGATTGAGATTATGTATAACGAAGGATCAGCCCTCAAAATTTCGTCAATTGGCTGGCAAGTGTTAAAAGGCGAAAGGACGATAAAGCTGACTTCATCTGTGCCGGCCAAAGAGAAAAAAAAGCAAAAAGCCGGCACGGAAGCATTGCCAGTCGAAGGGGCCCTTCATGCCGACCTGTTGAATGAATTGAAGAAATTGAGGCATTCTATTTCACGCGAAGAAAAGGTGCCTGCTTATGTTATTTTTAATGATAAATCATTAAAAGCCATGGCCAGCGAAATGCCTGTTACAGAACCTACGTTTTTAGCCATAACCGGTGTAGGGATACATAAATTGGAAAAATACGGTAAGCAATTGAGAATTATAAATCATTGGCCAGGCCCAGGAAAGTTCACACTACCCAAGTTACTTTTGAGCTGTATCAGGCAGGACTCAAGCCACTGGAAATTGCTGAAAATCGGAACCTCAAGGTCAATACGATTTATTCGCATTTAGCACAATTATATACCGAAGGAAAACCTGTAGAACTCGAGAAAATGGTGGAAAGAGAAGTAGTAGAAAAAGTGCATGTTGCTTATGATAACTTAGACAGACCAGCCGAAATGAAACCTATTTTTGAAAAACTGGAAGAAACTGTTTCCTATGGCGAAATAAGAATGAGTCTGGCTATTCTTATGAAGGATGAGTAATTGGTTGGCAAAGGAAATTACAGAATAGAGATGATTGGCTTACCAGAGAAACTTCGATGTATGTTGCAAGGCATGCACTTGCCATGGCTGGCTTACGAGTAGGGATTATGAAAGCGTAAAACAGGAGCTATGCTAGGGCATGTCAGTTGTTACATGCCATAAGTGTTATTTGATGAGTTTAACACCTTTATCATCGTGAATAGTATTTTAAGCATGGCTTCCAGTTTTGGAGCAAATGATTTAAACTCATTTTCATTGAGAACATCTCGTGAAGTTTATAAAACTAATCTGCTGGTTGAACAGCTTGTTCGTTAGCAGTAGTTTATCTTCCAATTAATAAGTATTCCAAATACTTAAGAGCAGAAGCCATTATTGGAAGAATATAATATCTTTCGCTTATAATTAAGGGGAGCTTTCACTTCTTCATCTGCATTATATCCTCACCAGAAATGTGCATCCTCTTTCACATCTATTAGCTAGGTACGAACTCTAATTTTGTTCTCATGAATTTGTGCGTTACCCTCTAAAAGGATTGCTATACCTAACTGGATTATAATTATCCTAAAACTTCACCCCTAAGTATATATTCGGTTCAAAAAGAAAGTAGTTTCTCCATTTATCGTCCAACTCCTTAAAACCATCAGGCGC
>CAYGOW010000101.1:0-4732 GCA_964351425.1 uncultured Roseivirgaceae bacterium | reverse complement strand
GGGGTGCCCGTGTCGAACATCCAATGCTGGCAATGTACCTGAGGCTCTATGAAAAACCGTTTTTTCTTGCCAAATGAGATATGGTAGCCCAAATGATACGAATTATAAAGTTTAAATCCATTTCCAATATTGTTACCATTCAGATCCTGATATGTTTGAAATTGCGGTAGAACTTCTACAGTTGCGAATAGCCCTTTCCATAACATACGTTGATACGTTATGCCTATTCCTCTTTCTCGTACATGTCCGGGATAGAATTCACTTTCAGTCTCTAACTTATCCAGAAGACCATCCCACCAAAGTATTCCCATTGGTTGAAACAAACGCCAGGTGGCAAACTTCAGCCCTACGATGTTCTTATTGTCCAGGTTGCGCTTTATATGAAGCTCTACCATTTGTGTACTTGTTCGATCGTTCCACCCTCCCCCGATAGGATCTGTAATAATAAAATAAGGCATACTTACCCTCCACTTATGATTCACTTCAGTTTCTGTATTAATCTTCTTGCTATGCTGAGCAAAAACACCAATTGAACAAGATGCTAAAAGGATGATTAGTAAGTATTTCATAATTAGATTATTTTATAGTAGAACTTTTTAAGTTTAGAATTACCACATTCTTTTCTTAGAGAAACCAAATAGTGTTTTGGCATGGCGATTTCTATCAGATTGACTTTACAATGATATAGCGAAAATGCAGGTCTATCGTCCTGAAATGAGATTTCGTACTTTTTGGTGATTTTTAGGACATTTTGAGGAATTGTTCTTACCGAGGGTTCTGTCAGACTTACAGCTACTGTTGGCAGGACTGCATTCTTGCTTGTTATTTAATCTGGAATCGATTTATTTTAATTAATTATTTAAAAAAGTTGATAAGTCAAAAATCCATTGCTGTACTTCCACTTGAGAACCTTAGCTCAGATCCTGAGAATGAATATTTCTCTGATGGGATGACGGAAGAAATCATTAATGCATTGAGCAAGATTGATGGTTTGAAAGTAACAGCCAGGACATCTTCTTTTGTTTTTAAGAATATAAAAGAAGACGTCCGGGTTATAGGGAACCGATTGGGGGTTAGCACTGTACTTGAAGGTAGTATCAGGAAATTAGATGAACGCATACGAATCACCGTTCAGCTCATCAGAACCGACAATGGTTTTCATATATGGTCGGAGAATTTTGACAGAGAGATAGCGGATATTTTTGAATTGCAAGACGAGGTTAGTTTGTTGATTGCGGAGAAGATTAGGGAGAACTTTGGTCATCTAAACCTTGAAGATCATTTGGTGAAAGCCAAAACCTCCAATCTGCAAGCCTACAATTTATATTTAAAGGCTCGTTACAACTATTTAAAATGGGACGAAGAAGGTATAAAAAAAGCTATTGCCCTTTATTCAGAGTGTATTGAAATAGACCCTGGTTACGCAGATCCTCATTTTGGATTAGCCTATTGTTTTACCATGGCTGGATCATGGTGGCCAGATCCTGACTTATTAAAGCGGGCAGAAATTCATATCCTAGAAGGATTCAGATTAGACGATCAGTCTGAGCTTGGCTATTATGCGCAAGCTACCTTAAGTTTCTGGGGGCATTGGGACTTTCAAAAGGCACAGGAAAATTATATCAAGGCCATACAGCTGAACCCTACCTACACAGAAGCTGAAGAAGGCCTCGTTGAGTTATATACGGCAACCGGAGATTTCGAAAATGCTTTAAAGCATGTAGAAAAAATCCTCAACATCAATCCGCTTTCTCCCAATCACTTCTTTACCAAAGCCAATATTTTTTACTTAAGACAGGACTTTAGTCAAGCGGAGAACTTCGCTGACCAAGCCCTATTTCTAGATCCCAACTTTACCCATGCAATTGCGTTGAAGCAGCTTTGTTTAATTCATGGTCGGAAACGAGAAGCATTGACAAATTATCTTGCCACCACACCATTGGCAGAAAGACCTAATGCTTGTGAAATGCTCTATGATTTAGTGAATAAAACTAAACACATTGAAGAAGCTGAAATAGATAATATGGTAAATGAAGAAGGAGTAATTACTTTACTTCCATGGAATCTATTTATCAACGCCCAGGCTAATCGAATTGGTAAAGCTGTAGCGGAATTGACTGATGCTGTCCAGCGAAGATTGGGCCAATGCGTCAATTTTAAACACACACCACTTCTCCTACCTTTACATACTCATATGGAGTTTCAAAAGTTAGCTGCGGATAATTTAACAGGGAATGTTTCAAACCCAACGCTTGCAAGTATGGAAGAAAAAGTTTCGATTCTTTCCTGGGAAGAGGCTCAACCTTATGTAGATAGCCTGACAGAACTGATGGAAAAACAAGCTGCTTATTTAGATAACCAAATTACTTTAAGATCAATGGCGGATATGATTAACCTTTCTCCTAATAAGCTATCTTTTTTGCTCAATGAGATTGTAGGTAAAAACTTCAACGAATTTGTCAACGGATATCGGCTTGAAACTTTTAAGGAAAAAGCGCTGGATTCCGGTAATAGTCACCTTACCCTTCTTGGTTTAGCCTTTGAGAGTGGGTTTACCTCTAAGTCAGTATTCAATGACTTCTTCAAGAAAAAAATGGGCCTCACTCCTAAGCAATGGTTGAAAAACAATAAAAAATAAAGGGTCCACCGGTTATATTATTATAGCTTTTGGAACTCTATTAAGACACTTACCATCAATGTCAGATCATCTTCGGAATAATTCAGATGATTGAGCGTGCTTGCAATGTACGCATCCAAATCCGGACAATAGTAATGGATGAACCGCTCGCTCCAGAGGGACCAATTTCCACCCATTGAAGCAATGTTGGAGATAATTCACCAAATGAAATCAGCTCGTTTGTTGTAAAGGTTTTTTTAATAGTTTGTTAAGGCCATTTTTTGGCAATTATCAATTGCTTCATTATTACTAAAAATATGACTAATTGATATTATTGCTTCTGTAGAATTTTTACAATTCGGTTATTTATAATTTCTGACAAGTTCCAATTGTAAAGCTCAGGGTCAGTTGTGCTGTAGAATACCACAATCACTGCTTCCAAGTCTTCATGGTATTTAGCAAAACTTTGATAACCCGGAACCCAACCGGAATGCTCATACTCATAGATGGATGCGTATATTTGCTGTTCTCCCACGTCAAACAATGATCCATCGTTTAATGCCCTCAGGAAAGTACCCACATCTTCTGCTGTGGCATGCATGCCATAATCGTTTGTCTTTAAATCATGTGAATATCCTACATGATAGCCACTCATTACATCTTCTATATTTACTTCATTTAGCGAAGCGAAGGTATTGTTAAGTTTCAGTGGTGTTAGAATCTCTTTCTGGATGAATTGAAAATTGTCATAACCCAATTCATCATCCATTATCTTATTGATTATCAAGTAATTAGTATTACAATACTCATAGTCTTCACCTGGCTCAAAATTGGCAGGTTTGTCAAGAATCAAGGCAAGGCTTTCTTCGAAGGTCTCTGTTGGAGCTGCCCAAAAACCAGGAGAATCCGTAAAATTGGGGATGCCACTTTTATGCTGTATCATCAACCTTAACGTGATTTTGTCAGCGTTTTCGATTCTTCCCACAAGTTCCGGTAAATAATCCGCAATGGTCTTATCTAATGAAAGTCTTCCGTCACTTACCAGTTTGGTGACAGCTACAGCATCATATAGCTTGCTGATGCTGGCAATTTTAAACAGGGCGGTAGGTTTGGCAGGGATCTTGGATTCTCTATTATGCCAACCTGAAGTAAAATATTGAGGAGGTTGACCAGTTTGGTCTATATAAACAATCATTCCTTTGAATCCATGCCCAATGGCCTCATCTACCTGTTGTTGTATTGTATCAGGTAGTGGAAGTATCCAGGCCTTAACCAAAAGCCATGGTACGAAAAATAAAGAGATAATGGTACCTCCAAAGAGCAGGATTCTTAAAATAATTATTGACTTCTTTGATTTGCTCATTGCTTAGTCTTTAATAATTTCTTTATCAATTGAAATTTTGATAAAGGTCTGGTTTTATTCGGGTTTTGAATGCTCGATTAACTCCTCAACATACAAAAAACCACCCTGAGACTGAGTCAGTTTAATAAAGTTCTTTACTACCGGGGCATACAACCAAATCTCCTCTTCATCTGCATCATATCCTCTGGAATTAGTGGTTTTACCGGTATATTTTATTGTGTAAGCCATGAATGTTCCGGCTTCTACTGTTTCCTCCTGATATGATAACACCTCTGCATATTGACTCTGACTTCCAGTAGTACCATCCTGGCTTGTCCAGTTATTTTCATATTTCCACTTTTTACCCACTTCCAATGGCCAGTCATATTTCGGTGTTACACTTTCATCCCGTTTCACTATTTCCGTGAGTGGCATGGTGTCATTGCCTATGGTCATGCCTAAACCTTCATTCATACGCACTATAATTCTTGTTTCTGTGCCGTCCGACCGCACTTCTCCGGCAGTTGTTATGCCCTTGTATTTCCAGACCCATTTTTCACCAATTTGATAGTCCTCAAGGGTTGGTTGTTGTGCGGGTTCAGATTTTTTTGAAGTATCACATGCACACAATATGAGCGCCGATAAGAGAATTAAAAGTTGAATTTTCATGGTTTAATTAATGTTGAAGTGGATAATTATTTTTATGATTTAAGGACATTGATGAATTGAGCGTCTACCCAAAATATTTCTGCTTTTTTTCCACCATAAGATCT
>CAYGOW010000100.1:9932-10229 GCA_964351425.1 uncultured Roseivirgaceae bacterium | reverse complement strand
CGGTCCCTTATTGAGCTGAAAGAACCTGTTTACGTGTATGAAAACGGGTATTATGAGAAAATCGAATCCGTCTTTTTTGAGGGTTACTGGGGAACCGAGTATACGGTCTCAACCATGTTGCCCCTTGATTTTGAAGAATGAGCCCGGGCCCATGGGCATTATACGCCACATCTCATAGGTCAGTCTGCCGGACATATTAAAGGGGGTAACGTATAGACTCACCTCTTCTCCCGGGCCATCACTGAACAGCCCCTGCCCTTTGCCATACCTGGCTACATGTATGCTAAAGCAATGCGC
>CAYGOW010000100.1:2617-9919 GCA_964351425.1 uncultured Roseivirgaceae bacterium | reverse complement strand
ATAATGGCCGAGCTAGGTCTACGATTTATACGCATATTAGCACCTGAAAAATTGATGAGCTACCTGATTCTTTGGAGGCAGTAGTCCATGAGCAAATGGACCCGATTCCGGATAAGGACTTCTCTATTCCATCAAAAAGTCCGCATGTTCCGGGAAAGCTATGGGGATATGAATATATTTAGGAACCGTATATCTAGTTGTGTTTTACTGTTAGAAACCACCAACCCGTGACAAAATTATTTAGAAAATTCAGACTAAACATGCTTGCAGAAGACAAAATTGGAAAGACGTCCTCGCCGGCGGGCAAGTATCTCAAATACGCCATAGGAGAAATTGTACTTGTCGTACTTGGCATTCTCATCGCCCTTCAAATCAATAATTGGAATGATGACAGGAAAGAAATGGCCAAATCAAAAGCCTACCTTGAAGAAATCGTCAAAGACTTAAAATCAGATACAGCTACTTATAACTTCTCAATAGATAAGTTGTCAACAGATATTGCCATTGAAGAATGGGCACTTAACCAAACCTCCTATTCAATTGATCAAATCGATAGTATCTGGATAAGTTTTGGAGGCTTTTATTGGGATAATCCAATGAATGACAGAACCTTTCAAAAAATTCAGAATTCAGGTAACAGCACATTAACTGGTTTTGAATCCCTTTCAGACGAGGTCACAAATTACTATACAGAAATGAGAAATTTACTTGATTCCTACACTGCCTGGGATAAGAGAGAAGTTACCCAACGACAGGAATACATGAGGGATTTGGAGAATGTTATAGAAATTAGTAATTATCAGTTGGCAATTCTCGGCAAGGGACTCCTTGAAAAGAAATTTAAAACCCGACAAGATTCTTTACAAATCATAAGGTTATCAATTGATTTCATCAATTCAACCCGTGGAAGGAATCATTTAAAAAACAATTATACACGGCATTTGAGATTAAGAAATGTATTTGAAAGGTTAAATGAAAAAGCCATAAGTTTAATTTCAGAAATAGAAGTTGAACTAGCCGATTAATAGTATGATGAATGAACAACAAAGGTGGTAAGCAATCCACCCGAAGCGGATAAGTATTGTTCCACGCAAGCATTGTTAGTTTAGACCATCTGCATGCATTAAATAAACTATGACACTCACGTCCCTGATCACCATCGGACTTTTAACAATTTGCTGGTTGACCCGGAGGCAGGATATTGATTTTAATAACTCACTTATCAGGAGAATCCTCGTTACTGAATTTTATTATTGGATCATGAAGTGGGACCATTGACCGACAGATTAAAAAATGAATACGACAGGCAAACATTGGCTTAAAATATAGAACGGACAATAGTTACCGCAATTTTCGAGTTCCATTCAAACTAAGTTTCGATCAACAAGTTAGTAGCTCCGAAATCACTGCATTACATTACAGAGAGCGTTGTACTCCATTTTGACTAACAGGAAACCTATGATAAACTTCTTTAGAAAAATCAGACAAAACGTGCTTTCAGAAGACAAAAATGGTAAGTCTTCTTCGCCGGCAGGCAGGTATCTCAAATACGCCATAGGAGAAATTGTACTTGTGGTACTTGGTATTCTCATTGCCCTTCAAATCAATAATTGGAACACCCAACGTCAATTAAATAATCAGGAACAAGTCATCTTAACTATTTTGAAGTCCGAATTCACTTATAATGTAATAGAGCTTAATCGAAACATTGAAAAGGCCATGCGACTAAAAAAACGCGCGGATAGTTTGTTGATTTTCTTCAATGTACCCCCAAGCAATTTAAATCCGGAAAACCTAAAATCCCTTACGCTTGGCTTAAGCGCTTATTCAACCTATGACCCGTCCAACGGAGCACTCAATAACCTTATAAGTTCCGGACAACTTAATTTGATAAAGAATGATAGTCTTCGAACCATTTTATCTAAATGGTCCGGAGAGGTACAAGATGTGAAGGAAGATGAAGTTCGTATAATGAATTATGGCGACACGTATTTGGAACCCATACGATTAACGTATTTAACCTACCATACAACAAGCCCCTTCCAAAGAAATTCGTACGCTCTTCTGGAAAATCCGGAATTCGAAAACATCGTGCTCAGAATGTCTAAAGGAGTAGACTATATTATTCAAAACTATGAGTCACTTAACCTTGAAATAGAAAACATTCTTAAGCTGATCGACCAGGAAATAGAATGATAACGGAAATACAGGTATGGCTGTGACTCACTGCTTCAACCGAATTTTAAAAAAATTAAACATTAATAGTAAACATGACAACAGAGGAAAAGCTGCATAAAATACTAGGCTGGTATGCGGATGTATGTGACGAAGCGACTAAACAACTAGCTATTCAGGAAAATTTCAGCCTTATAAATGAGATTGAAAAGATGGTTGGGGAACCGAAATATTTATGAAAAATATGACGGAGAAACCGGAGATGGAGATGGTTCATTTTTTGGTCATTCACTAATTGGTTTGAGTGAAATGAAGAGGAGTCTTGATTTTGCCAAATCACAGGTAAAACCAAAAGATTCAAAAATACCTGACCCCGAAAAAGCAAAGAGACTCATAGAGAAAATTATAAAACACGTCATAGATGAAATTCCTTCGAAGGGTATATTTGGTTTATTTAAACCTAAGTGGTACAAAGTAGAATTCCAATGTGGACCCAACTCGATGGGTGGCCCTTATTTGTATAAGAATGAGAACACCTCTGATATAGATCGGCAAACGATACGATTAGGTGATGAGGCGTTCGATCAGGTTTTACTCTTAGCCGAAGAGCTGCATAATTCTGAGTTAAAAGAATATAATTGGGACAATCTTGAAATCGTTGCTTATCGCAATGGTCATTTCACGATCAATAGATCATTCCATGATTTTGAGAATACCCTGCCTTTCACATCAACGCCTGAAGGTGCGATTAAAAAGAAATATTATCACATAAAATGGATCCCACTGATTTCTGATTACGGAGGAAATTATATTGGTATTGATTTAGACCCGGATACAAATGGAACAAAAGGACAGGTAATTATCTTCGGTAGGGACGAAGAAGATATGCTTGTCCTGGCCAACTCTTGGGATGAGTTTTTAGATTGGAATCTGGAATTAATAAACAACGAAGGGGATAAGTTGAAAACCAATGACCATTTACATGATTTATATAAGTCGATAAAAATTGCCTGACGTACCTGCAGAAATTACAACCCGCCACTAAAACCTACGTTAATATTTTATCAGCCTACATTTAGCTGAATTTGCCACAAAAAAATATCAAACAATGAAAGTACTTCTTATACTACTCGGCTTAATTTTCGCATCACAATCTGACCTGCTCGCTCAAACAGAATTTGAACTTGGCCCCTCTCAAAGCATGATCATGACTGGAAAAGGATCCGGACAGGATGCAACCATTAATCCATTTTTTGGACAGGATTGCTATGCCATAATCAAAAATATTGGAAAAAGAGAGTTCTCTATACGAGTTCAGCAAAATGGGGAAATTAAAGAGGAAATCACCATTAAAAAGGGGAAACTAAAAAAAGTTAAATTATTAAAAGGTGATGAACTTTACTTAGATCCAAATCCTACCGGAATAGCAAAAGCCAGTGTTGATTATGAAAAAATAAATGATTAACAAGCACAATCTAACAATAGCTGTGAGGTGTCGTTGCCTCTTTTAGCCTATTTTTATAAGGGCCCGAATTTGATGGACACTTTTAACATCCTAAAGCTGTTTGATAAGAGCCTTATACCGGTATGCATGCATGTACATATACTAATGAAGTCAATTTAGATGTTTGTCCAGGAGTAAACATCACAGCAGATGACAACAGAATAAAGGGGCAGGAAATTATGTTCGCTAGAGATAATATAGACATGATTATCCTCGCAAAGTCCTCGGATGTTTTTTTGTAAATTGGAATCTTGAATTAATAGAATTTGAAAGAGATAAATTAATAGAAACTCATTTACATGATTTGATGAAACAAATAAAAAGTGTCTGATACAGTATAGCAATTCATTCTATCCTTCGGGTACCATCCTTGTTATACTCTTCGCTGTGCATACTATTAAAAAACTGAATGAAAGTAACCTATGATAAATACTATCAGACAGAAAATTTGTTCGGGGACCCTTATCCTGAATTGATTGAGTTTTTTGCTGCATATCCAAGAAAAGGAAAAGTACTCGATTTAGGCTGTGGACAAGGTAGAGATTCGATTGCTTTGGCTAGGATTGGGTATTCTGTAACGGGTATTGACAACTCAAAGGTTGGTATCGACCAAATGATTCAAATCGGACAAACTGAAAACCTGAATTTGGTTGGACTAGTCGGAGACATTCACACTTTTAACCAATTTGACAAGTTTGATATCACTCTTCTCGACAGTATGTTTCATTTCACCAAAAAAGACAGGGAAAAGGAAATCAGATTAGTCAGGAAAATTGTTTCACAAGTTAAAAAACGGAGCTTAGTTGTCGTTTGTATCCAGGACTTGGGAGACAAAGTTCAAATTCTGAATCAGGCAATCGACTTTGAAAAACAACTTATACGATTAGTTGATAAGAAGTTCAAATACACTTTCGAAGACGGAAGAAATGGTCATAAATCCGAAACAGACTATAGAATGATAATCGCAGAAAAATAAACAATGAGCACAACAATGGCCTTAAATCATAACAACTCACACTACACTTCATGGTCGAGCCGTTGTGATTCGTTGTCAGAAACCGCGAATCAATGATAAAATTCTTCAAAAAAATTCGGCTTAATCTGCTTACTGAAAATCCGCCTGCCGGACAGGCAGGTAAATTTAGTAAGTATCTTATTTACGCAATTGGAGAGATCATTCTCGTAGTGATCGGAATCTTAATTGCCTTACAAATCAATAACAATAACGAATCAAATAAACTCAGAGCGAAAGAAATACAATTCCTGAAAAATTTAAGGAGTGACCTGATTTTTGAAGAAAGCGAACTTGATCGCTACACAGGAATTAGAGAAAGTATTGTGAACTCTGCTCAAATTGCACTCGAACACTTTAATGGCAAGCCCGTCGAGAATATTCAAATGTTTAATTTCCACACGTTTAATGTGGGCATCTGGCAAGAGTTTCAAAGAAACAACAACACGTTTTTAGAACTATTAAATTCCGGGAATCTGACTATAATTTCGAATGATTCAATAAAAAACGGTCTGCTAAATTTAGATTTAATTCACAAGGAAATCATTTCAAACCGACATCATTTAAGAAATGATTTGGAGCAATATTTCTATAATCCCTGGTTTACTACGGTTGATTTGGACCCATTGGCCCAAAGCTTTGTTTTCTATACCAGTAATGGAAAATTTGACGATAACATAGAGCTTTCGAGGCAAGAACTAGAAGCCCTTTTAAGTGACAAGGTATTTAAGAATGGATTTGTCTTGTCAGTGTTTACTAATTCCCTAATTATAGAGGATTATAAGAAAATGAAGCGTTTGAATAAAAAAGTGGTCGAGTTAATTGATAAAGAAATAGCGAAAGACTAAAAATGACTATCATGTGATCAACTTTCCGCCCACAGCCAGACACAAGCCGGTCATAGCCTGGATGTCACCTTTAATTTATAAATATGAAAATAAATAAATCCTTATTAGTAGTAATCGCCATTTCATTAGTATCCGCTTGTAATTCAGCACAGGAAATTAAAATGGATTTCACCTCTTTTGACGGAACAAAAATTGCCTATGAAGATGCCGGTGACGGAGACGTAGTCTTGCTTATTCATGGCTTTATCGTAGACGGAACAAGTAACTGGGGTGACTCTGAATTAAAAAAACAATTACTAAATCAGGGATACAGAGTCATTATACCGGACCTAAGAGGCAATGGAAGTTCTGACAAACCACAAGACGAAAATGCGTATAAAAATGATGCCGAAGTAAAGGACCTTATGGCCCTTATGGATCATTTAGGTGTGGAAAACTATATGGCGGTTGGTTACTCCAGGGGGTCAATTGTTCTCGCTAATTTACTTACGAAAGAAGACAGGATTACAAAAGCCGTTTTTGGCGGCATGGGTATAGGATTCACCGATCCCGATTGGTACAGAAGAGTTGAATTTGGAAACGTCTTTGCTGGACGTGCTGAACCAAATGAAATGACTAGAGGCGCGGTAGAATTTGCCGATTCACTTCATGCGGATTTCAAAATTTTAGGATATCTGCAGGATCATCAACCTGAAACGAGCATTGCTCAACTTAACAATATTGATATCGAAACACTGGTAATTTGTGGACAAGACGATTTAGACAACGGCGACCCAAAAGAATTACAGGAGCAACTACCCAAAAGCCGGTTATCACTTGTGCCGGGAACGCATATGAGCGCTGTCTTCACGGGAGAATTCGCTGATGCCATTATTAGTTTTTTGAAAGAAAAATAAAAACACTTCTTAACGCTGAGAAAGCCCGGCCGTTAGAATAAACAATACATGATCCGGATCAATAACATAAAATAACTTATGAGCAAACTTCTTTTCCATTCTTTTATCGTGATTTTGCTCGGGTCATGTTCCATGCAGCCAAATGATTCTAATGACATAATCTCACACAAGGTAAATACCGGTTGCGTTCTATGGAAGGAATCAGCGGAAAGAAAAATTCAGTTGGAGAATGGAATTCGCGAACAAGTGAAGTTTTTAGAAGAACCTGAAGAGTTCAGCTCCATTGCTGATAAAATGTCCGCCTATTCTATTCCGGCATTATCCCTGGCTGTAATAAACCAGGGCGAGATTGAATGGGCAGACATATATCTCAATGCGGATTTTCCCGATGAACAACACCTGGATTGCACAAGCATCTTCCAGGCAGCATCCCTGTCCAAACCCGTTACATTTCTGGCGGCGGTGCGTATGGCTTCTGCTGGTGAAATAGACCTGGATAAAAATATCCAGGATTACCTGAAGGAGTTTGAAATACCACAAGGCAAGCAAACGGCCGAGAACCCGGTCACCTTCCGCAATATCTTCGCCCATATGTCAGGAATCACTGCAGGGGGTTACCAGGGATATGAAAAAGGGCTCGATGTGCCGGCTGATTTGGATATCCTGAGAGGTAGTGAAGGGGTTAACACGCCGGCGATTGAGGTGGTGACTCCGCCCAATGAAACACTTGCGTATTCCGGTGGAGCCTACACCTTAGCCGAACTTGCCCTGCAGGATATATATGGCGATTCATTCTCCCGCATCATGAAAAAATGGATTCTTGATCCCGCCGGTATGAATCATTCTCAGTTTACCCAACCATTGCCC
>CAYGOW010000100.1:0-2607 GCA_964351425.1 uncultured Roseivirgaceae bacterium | reverse complement strand
ATTGCCCGCAGCTGATTCCAATCAGGTCGCTAAAGGTTATACCTACGATGGAAACGTTATAAAAGGGGGCTGGCACAACTACCCGGAACAAGCTGCCGCAGGACTCTGGAGCAACTCTGTCGACCTGGCAAAATTCCTTATTGAAATATACAACGCATATCAAGGCGACACTTCAATATTCTCACAGGCTGATATTCAATCGATTCTAAACCAAGAAAGAGATGGCCAGGTATATGGGTTCATTGTAAACAGATCCGGCGATGATATATCGATCACTCATTTTGGCGGCAATGCCGGGTATCGAACCGGCATGACCATAAGCCTGACAACCGGAAAGGGATTGGTTTACCTGACCAATTCAGATAACGGAGGCTCACTGGGGAATGAACTGCTATTATCGGCCTCACAGGTATATAACTGGCAACATTTTAAGCAAACCAGTGTCCATAGGGATGAAGTAAGCTCTGACGTTTTGAAGCAATTATCCGGTGATTACAAGTGGAATAACCAAGTTGATCTTTCCATCACGTATGATGCGGACAATAAGCTGATTGCACTTATTTTTCCGAACGGAGATAAATACAACCTTACTCCTATTCGTGGTGATGATCTGGATTTTATTCATTCCAATACAGGCGTAATGGTGTCATTCAAAGAAGACGATGGCCAGCACACATTCACACTGTATGGGCAAACGGCAGTTAAGTTAAACCCCTGAGCGATATTTAAATAATTAACAACAGGGCAACCCCTACTAGTGCGGTTCGTTAGCATTTAATAAAAAGGCTTAAGCTATGAAAAAGGTAATGTTATTGACCGCACTAAGTATGACGGGATTTGCTTTCACAAGTTATTCACAGCAACTAATTAAATTCTCAGATGAAAATTTAAAAGTTGTCAACCGGGAAATTTTTGCAATTGATGAAGAAGCAAATACGCTAGCCCTGAATGATCAGTCAGGTTCCGGCATGGCAATTATTGAGCATGTAAATTTTGACATTGGGACCATTGAGATTGAGTTGAAAGGAGAAAACATCGATGGGAAAAGCTTTGTGGGTGTTGCCTTTAATATTGAGAATGACTCGACCTATGAAGCGGTCTATTTCCGGCCTTTTAATTTTCAATCGGATGAAAAGCTACGGAGAGGACACTCCGTACAGTATATCTACCACCCTAAAAATACCTGGCGTTTTTTAAGGACAAACTACGAAGGCCAATACGAGGCGGAATTCCCGCGCCAACCCTCACCGGATGATTGGTTCAGGATACGGGTAAAAGTAGATACTGATAAGGTCTATGTCTATGATGGAGAATCAAACATAGAATTACTGGCTGTCGATAGGTTATCAAAACCATCTTCCAGGAAGATCGGGTTATGGACCGGGCATAATTCAAAGGGAGAATTTAGGAATTTAAAGATAAACGTAAAGTAAAACCCACGCGGTACAAGGCATTTTATCGAGATTAAGTTTGCGTCTGAGTTTTTCGATTATTAACAGAAGCGTACAGCAGAATTATAGTTATGTTACCTACATGATGATTCCCATTAATATGAATCATCAGCACATTTAGTTATTTTGAACCCAACGAATTTTCAGGAAGGCCGGAATCCAGTACACCCGTTTAAAATAAATGGTTATGCCTCTCCTACTTAACCTATAATCAATGGTAAAAATTTTTAGAAGCATACGCCAAAAGCTTCTGACTAAAAATAGATTCAGTAATTACCTGGTTTACGCGATCGGCGAAATTATCCTCGTTGTGATTGGAATTTTAATTGCACTCCAGATAAATCTTTGGAATGAAGGCAGAAAAGAACTCAATAAGTCGAAAGCATTACTGGAAGAGTTCAAAAAAGATCTCGCCAGAGACACTGTAGAGTCTAATTATGTTACAGGCAAATTAAATGAGCAGGTCCAAATTGAATCCTGGGCCCTGCGCTTAGTATCCTACAATGCAGATCAATCTGACAGCTTACGAAGTGTTTTCCTTGGTCCTTATTATCAACTACCCATCACCCTTCGTACGTACAATAAACTGCAGAATTCTGAAAATCCGAACCTTACTGGATTCCTGAGCATTCAAAACGAACTCACCAGGTATTATACCGATACGAAATATCTGGTTGATGCTCATAATGAAGAGGAGAAACATTATGTGTTTGAGAATGAAATGAATCAGGTCATCCGTACGAAATTTGAAATTAATCTGACCGACTTTCCGGAGCTTCCGCAAGACAATGATCAGTACGACGCCGTGATTGACTTTGCCCAAAGCATTGAAGGCAGAAATTATATTAAGGAAAATTATATTCGCAGAACACGAATGAGAGACTATATTAATCACGTGAAAAATGAGGCAACGAAATTAATTCAACTGATCAATACAGGCCTGGAGCGTGATAAATAATCATGGCACGACACTAATAACCAAAATCTCATGAAGGCAGTACTTTTCAAAGAATACGGATTACCGGATCTCCTTGAGGTCGGGGAAATTTCAACCCCGGTTCCTAAGGAGGATGAAGTCCTCGTGAGAATCCATGCAACATCCATTAATGACTGGGATTGGGGACTGGTGAGGGGCAAGCCATTTATTATTAGGATG
>CAYGOW010000099.1:0-10427 GCA_964351425.1 uncultured Roseivirgaceae bacterium | reverse complement strand
GAACGAAGGATTGGTCTTACTGAAAGTATTGTCGCACATGGGGACGCCTTCGAGGATGCGACGGGCATCAAGGTGCATTATGCCGGATTGCCGTTTGTACGGTCTGTCGTAGCCAGCAAGGTGAAGAATGAGATGGAGATGTTTTTGATACTCTCAATTTTCGTTACAGCTATTATACTCTTCTTGTTTTTTCGCACCTGGGATGCGGTTGTTTTTCCCCTGATTATCATTGGGGTTATTGTCGTCTGGGTACTGGGTACGTTGTCGCTTTTTGGTTATAAGATCACACTGCTCACCGGATTGATTCCGCCGGTTATTGTGGTCATTGGTATTCCAAATAGTGTTTACCTGCTCAATAAATACCACCAGGAATTTGAAAAGCACGGCAACAAAATGATGGCGGTCAGCCGGGTTATCCGGAAGATTGGCATTGTAACCCTGATCACGAATTTTACAACGGCGGTAGGCTTCCTTGTTTTAACCTCCACGGATATCGTGATACTACGAGAATTTGGAATCGTGGCTGGACTAAATATCATGGCAACTTTTGTGGTTTCCATTATTTTAATACCTGCCGTTTTTTCCTGGTTGCCGGCACCTAATACCAAACAACTCAAACACCTTAAGTTCAAACCACTGGATCTTGTATTGACCCAACTGGATTTATGGATTTACAACCATCGACCCGTTATTTACTCGGTCACGGTGGTGGTCGTGGCTATCGCTGTCTACGGAATGCTGCAAGTCAAAGCAGTTTCATATATGGTTGATGATATCCCTGAGGATAGCGAAATTCGTAAGGATCTCGCCTTCTTTGAAGCCAACTTTAACGGCATCATGCCACTGGAGATCGTGGTAGATACCGGACAACGGCGGGGCGTATTGGATATTAAGAATCTGAGGAAAGTAGAAGAACTGGAAGAATTCCTGGCGTCGAACCGTGATATATCGCTTCCCTTCTCCCTGGTCAGCTTTGTAAAAGCATCCAAGCAGGCCTTCTACAATAATAACCCCGACAGGTATAGCCTTCCTTCGTCGAGGGAACGAGCGTTTATTCTGCGCTACATGAGAAACCAATCCGATGAAACGGGTTTGTTTGCCTCGTTTGTGGATACCACCTTTCAGACCATGCGTGTATCCATGCAGGTAGCAGACATCGGTTCACATAAAATGGATTCTTTGATCGGGCAGGTCATCACGCCGGAACTGGATTCGATCTTTGCCGATACGGACATGAAGGTCCATATTACTGGGACTACACCCATCTTTATTCAGGGGAATAATTTCCTGATAGACAACTTACGGTTTAGTCTGTTGCTTGCCTTCTTACTGATAGCAGCCATTATGGTGATCCTTTTCCGAAACAAGCGGATGATTATCATTTCTCTGATTCCCAACCTTATCCCGCTTCTGATCACCGCAGGGATCATGGGATTTACAGGGATACCGCTTAAGCCAAGCACAGTTCTGATATTCAGTATTGTTTTTGGTATTAGTGTAGATGATTCAATCCACTTCCTGGCCAAATACCGGCAGGAATTATTCCAGAATAAATTCTTTGTTCCAGTGGCAGTCAGCAAGACCTTGCGTGAAACGGGAGCAAGTATGATGTATACATCCATTATTCTTTTTGCCGGCTTCGTTATCTTTGCATGGTCGGATTTTGGCGGTACCGTGGCGCTGGGAATATTGACCTCTGTAACATTGCTCATTGCCATGTTTACAAACCTGATACTCTTGCCGGCATTGTTGATTTCGTTTGAGGACGGGAAAAGAAACCCTGGAGATCATCCGCTGATTGAACAGTATGATGATGGGTTCTACCAGGAAATTGATGACGAAGAAATTGATTTGGACCAAATTCGCGTAGAAGACGGCGATTCAAATTAGAAAGGAAATCAAAGTGAAATATAAAGAACATAAAGGGATAGACTATTCCGGTCTGGCCGATGAGGTACTTACCTTCTGGAAGGCCAACCAAATATTTGAAAAATCCATCTCCCTTCGGGAAGGGCAGGATACCTTCACGTTTTATGAAGGTCCTCCTTCTGCAAATGGTACACCGGGGATTCACCACGTAATGGCCAGGGCCATAAAAGATATTTTTTGCAGGTTTAAAACGATGCAGGGATATCAGGTGAAGCGAAAAGGCGGCTGGGATACTCATGGATTGCCTGTCGAGCTGCAGGTGGAAAAGGAATTAGGTATTACCAAGGAGGATATCGGGCAAAAGATTTCTGTCGAAGAGTACAACGCCAAATGCCGTGAAACGGTCATGAAATTCAAGGATGAATGGGATGATCTGACCGAAAAGATTGGCTATTGGGTTGACCTGGATGATCCGTACGTGACTTTCGACCGGGATTATATGGAATCCCTGTGGTACCTGTTGAAGCGTCTCTATGACAAAGGTTTGTTATACAAAGGATATACGATCCAGCCGTATTCTCCCGCCGCAGGCACAGGATTAAGTTCTCACGAATTGAATCAGCCGGGAACCTACCGAAATGTGAAGGATACAACCGTAACGGCCCAGTTTAAGGCTACCGATGCCGATGAATATTTTCTCGCCTGGACCACCACACCGTGGACCCTGGCAGGAAATACTGCACTGGCCGTGGGGGAGAATATCGACTATGTACGTGTCAGGACATTTAACGCCTACACCCATGTTCCGGTAACCGTAATTCTTGCCAAAGACCGTGTAGGTGCGTACCTCGATAAAGAAGGGGAGTCACTATCACTGGAAGATTACACCCCGGGCGATAAACACATTCCCTGGCAGATCATAGATACGATGAAAGGCAAGGAACTGGTAGGGCGCTCGTACGAACAGTTACTTACATATGTTGCGCCCGACGGCCCTGCTTTCCGTGTCATCCCTGGCGATTTTGTGAGTACAGAGGATGGAACAGGTATTGTACATATTTCACCCACCTTTGGCGCGGATGACCAGCGGGTTGCAAAACAAAGTGGTATCGGCGCCATCCTTGTAACGGATGAAGAGGGAAACCAGGCACCAATTGTCGATAAACAAGGCCGTTACGTTAAAGAGATAACGGATTTTGCCGGGAGGTATGTTAAAAATGAATATTACCAGGAGAAAGACGCGCCTGAAAAGACACTGGATATTGATATAGCGATTAAGCTGAAGGAAGAAAACAAAGCCTTCAAAGTAGAAAAATACGAACATACTTATCCGCACTGCTGGCGGACCGACAAGCCCATACTTTACTATCCCCTGGATAGCTGGTTTATACGTACCACAGCGATGAAGGATAAGTTGGTTGAACTGAATAAAACTATCAACTGGAAACCGGCCTCTACCGGTACGGGTCGTTTTGGAAACTGGCTTGAGAACCTGGTGGACTGGAATTTATCGCGAAGTCGTTTCTGGGGCACACCCTTGCCTATCTGGGTGACTGAAGATCGTTCTGAGGAGAAATGTATCGGTTCTGTCCGGGAATTGAAAGAAGAGGTTGATAAAGCGGTAGAAGCCGGAATAATGAAAGAATCGATATCCGAGGATTTTGACCTTCACCGTCCTTTTGTGGATGATGTAATCCTGGTCAGTGATTCGGGAAAAGCGATGTACCGGGAGCCGGATTTGATAGATGTTTGGTTTGATTCGGGAGCGATGCCTTATGCACAATGGCATTTTCCATTTGAGAATAAGGAGGTATTTGAAAAGTCATTTCCAGCAGATTTAATTGCTGAAGGGGTAGATCAGACACGTGGCTGGTTCTTCACTCTGCATGCGCTTGCCGTTATGTTATTTGACAGTGTGGCATTTAAAAATGTTGTGGCGAACGGATTGGTTCTGGACAAGAACGGTAATAAAATGTCCAAGCGACTGGGCAACGCGGTTAACCCGTTCGAAACGCTAAAGACCTACGGGCCGGATGCAACACGATGGTACATGATCAGCAATGCCAATCCATGGGATAACCTGAAATTCAGCCTGGATGGATTAGCAGAAGTCCAGCGTCGTTTTTTTGGCACCCTGCAGAATACGTATAGTTTCTTTGCCTTGTATGCAAACCTTGACGAATTCCAATTTACTGAGCCTGAAATATCACTCGCTAAACGAACGGAAAGTGACCGTTGGATCATCTCTCGGTTGAATACGCTCATCAAAGAGGTAGAAACTGCTTACAATGAGTATGAGCCCACACGTGCAACACGATTGATTCAGGACTTCACCATTGACGATCTTAGTAACTGGTATGTTCGTTTAAACCGGAAACGATTTTGGCGGGGTGACTACAATGAAGATAAGATCGCCGCGTATCAGACACTGTATACATGCCTGGAAGTCATCGCGAAAATGGCGGCTCCGGTGGCGCCATTTTATGCAGAGCAATTGTTTCAGGACCTGAATAACGTAACCGGGCGATCAGCTGAGGAGTCGGTTCACCTGACGTTATTTCCTGCCTCAGATTCATCGCAGATTGATGCCGACCTGGAAGAGCGTATGCGGCTGGCGCAGGTGATTTCTTCACTCGTACATTCACTTCGTAAGAAGCATAAGATGAAAGTGAGACAACCCTTGTCGCGCATTCTGTTGCCTGAAATTAATGAAACCTTTCACCGGCAGGTGGTGGCTGTTTCCGAATTAATTAAGGCGGAAGTAAATGTCAAGGATATTGAATTTGTTACGGATGAGGCGGGTATTCTCGTTAAAAACATAAAACCTAACTTCCGAAAACTTGGTCAGGAGTATGGTGCTGAGATGAAGGATCTGGTGAAAGTGATTCAGCAACTGACACCCGAGCAGATTGCAGAACTCGAACAATCGAATGCGTTGAATGTAGTCCTGAACGAACGGGAAATTACCCTGACGCTTGAGGATGTGGAAATCTCCTATCAGGACATTCCCGGCTGGTCAGTGGCCACCTCGGGTCCTGTAACCGTAGCATTGGATATTACCCTGACCGACGATCTCCGTAAGGAGGGAATTGCACGTGACGTAGTTAATCGCGTTCAAAATCTCCGAAAGGATATGGGACTGGATGTTCAGGATAAAATTCAAATTATAGTAGAATTGACCGGCGGACTTGTTGATGAGGCATTACGTGCCAACCTTAAATATATTTGTGAGGAGACGCAAGCCAAAGGATTGGATTTTTCGGATCATTTGACCGATGCAGTGTTGATGGATATTGATGAGTATCAATTAAAGGTGAAAGTAGAATCATAATGAAGTTGCTGAAATATTTCCTTCTGGCGTTTGCGGTCATTGCCATTGACCAGGTTGTAAAGCTTACGGTTCATTTTAACATGGACCTTAATTCAGAGTTCAATGTGATCGGAGACTGGTTTCGTATACACTATCTGTTGAATCCCGGAATGGCCTTTGGCCTTAAGTCTGACCATGAATACGGTAAGCTCATTCTTACGGTATTTCGTTTGATTGCCATGGTAGGCATCGGCTATTACATGTACTACCTCTATAAAAAGCAATTCAGTTCCGGGTTGCTTTGGTGTATGGCGCTCATTTTAGGAGGAGCCGTGGGGAATGTGGTAGACAGTACCTTTTATGGTGTATTACTTGATAATGCTCCCTATGGATCACCGACTCCATGGTTTCACGGACAAGTCATCGACATGCTATTTTTCCCACTATTTGAAGGGAATTATCCGGAATGGTTGCCTTATATCGGGGGCAACCGGTTTTTGTTTTTTAGTCCGGTTTTTAACATAGCCGATTCATCCATTTTCATTGGGGTAGTTTGTATCCTGATCTTTCAAAAGCGCTTCTTTAAGCAGGGCATTCAGGAATCGGAGGCCAACGTTGATGTGAATGATGAGGTAAGCTATAAGGAGAATATAATTACTTAAAATTCAGGCCCCGATGAGGGGCAATTTTCTTTATCGCTTATTACGTTCATTTAAAGAAGCTTAAGGTGCCTTACAGTCAAATGGCCCGATCATTGCAGTCGATACGATATATTTGCCGCAATCTATACGCGGAGGGTATTAAATAATGTGTAAGAAAAGGGCGTATATGCCTGTTAAACCTAGATTTTTGATGAAAAGATTAATTCCATTTTTATTTGTTTTAGCGGTCGTGATGGCTGCTTGTGAAGGTCCGGTAGGGCCTATCGGACCGCAGGGGGCTCCTGGAGTTCCCGGACAGGACGGAGTAAATATTGAAAGCTTCGTATTCGAATATGAGGATGTTGATTTTATCGCGCCTGATTATTCTGTATTACTGGAATATCCAAATTTTACAGCACTCAATTCTGATGTAACACTGGCTTATTTATTATGGGATATCGTCGATATTGATGGAGAACCTGTAGATGTTTGGAGAGCTCTGCCTCAGACTATCCTTACTGAAGATGGTATGATTCAATATAGCTACGATTTTACCAAGTATGACACGCAGCTATTTTTGAATACAGACTTTGATCCGGCATTGTTGGGTCCCATAGATACGGATGACTGGATTGTTCGCCTTGTCGTGGTGCCTGGTAAATTCTTTGATCCAAATGGAAAAATGGAACATGTCGACTTAAGTGATTATCATGCGGTTATCGAGGCAATGGGAGTTGCTGATAAACCGGTGACTAATTATAATGATATAGTTCGCAGAAATTAACAAATACTATGTGGAGGAAAGGCCATTGACCACCCGGTTAATGGCCTTTTTTGATGCTTCGAAACGTGTTTTATAATCTCCCCCAATAGTCACATAAGGGAAATTGTATTGCTCAAGCTCTTTCTTAAATTTTTGGAAAAAGTACGCTCCCTTTTCAGGGTTTTCCCTGAGTGGATCTGTTTCATAAGGGATATCGGGTTTCAGCAGTAAATGCAGCGCATATCGGTTAGGAACAATTGCTTCTTCCAGCCAGGAAGGGACGTTATTGTATTTATGGGCAAGCCAGATTTTGAGTACCAGGACATCCGTGTCGCAAATAACAATTTCCGGGTTGGTCCGGGCTATGGAGTTTTCCAGCAAGAGTTGCTTTTGTGCAATATGAAGGACATCTTCCTGTGTATAGGGACTATTTAATCCGGTAAGATATTCACGGGCATATTCATGAACTAGCGGGGCATCAAATGCATCGGCCAATTGATGTGCCAATGTTGTTTTTCCGCTGCTTTCCGGTCCGGTAATCGCGATCAGAATCATGAAGGAACAGCATTCATTAACTTCTTCCACTCCCGATATCCCGCGATGGCCAGACCGATATAGATGAAATATAGTAAAGCGTAGAAGTACATTTCCTTATAAAAGTAGATACCTGTGGCGAGAATATCCACAGCGAACCAATAGTACCAGTTATCAATTTTCTTTCGTGCGGTAAGCCACATGCCTGTGACACTTAAAATGCTGGTAGCGCTATCCCAATAAGGTAAAGAGGCATCCGTATACTTGCGCATCAGGAACCCGGAAAGAAGAATCCCAGCCGATGACAAAACAAGAAGGATCATAGTTCTGCGTAAGGAGCTTCGTGTTATGGTTAACTCTTTTCCTGAATCCGATTTGCCACGTGTCCATGCAATCCAGCCATAAATATTAAGAACAAGAAAAAATACATGCAATATAAGGTCAGCGTAGAGCTTCTCCTGGTAAAATACAATGAATGATACGAGTACGTAGGCAATGCCGGAAGGCCATGTCCAGATATTCTCCCTGACAAGAAAAATGACGGCCAGTAAACCGAATATAAGACCGAGTACCTCCCATAAGGCTAGACTTTCGGCAGTGGAGATTACTTCTTCTAAAAATGTTTGAGATCCCATGGGATAAATTTCTTGATTAAGGAGGAGCCTACCCCCAGGTTATTCCTTCTTTGAATCGGGAAGAATTTCGAGGGTCACCACCGTGACACCCGCATCTATAAAGTCAAGTTCCTCAGCTGCTGACCTGGAGACATCAATGATTCTGCCTTTAATATGCGGACCCCGGTCATTTATCCTTACAACAACAGATTTGTTATTTGATACATTGGTGACACGTACCATCGTTCCAAAAGGGAGCTTGCGGTGTGCTGCGGTATATTCATTTGCCCGATAGGGTTCACCACTTGCAGTGGGGCGTCCTTCAAATTTGTCTGCGTAATAGGAAGCTTTCCCCCGGGATACTTTCTCCTGCACTGGCGCTAAGAGAGTTATCATTAAAAACGGTATGAGTAGAGAGAAATGAGCCATTTGCAGATAATTCGGCCTAAAATATGAAATACTCCATGAGACACCTAAAATTAATTCCTACTTTTTCATTTTAAATATGATTGGATGTCTTTAGCTTTGCACGGCAAATAACACTAACGCTTATTTGCCATGTCCCTAGATACTTCCAAATTCATTTTCGAGGCACTGACGTACGATGACGTGCTGTTGCAACCTGGTTATTCTCAGGTATTACCACGCGATACCGATACATCCACACAGCTTACCCGTAATATAAAACTCAATATCCCACTCGTATCCGCTGCCATGGATACGGTGACTGAGTCGGAGCTGGCAATTGCGATGGCACTCGAAGGAGGGATAGGTTTCATCCATAAAAACATGACGAAGGAAGCCCAGGCCAGGCAAGTTCGTAAAGTTAAGCGATCTCAAAGCGGGATGATCCTTGACCCTATCACCCTGGATGTAAATTCAAATGTCCGCGACGCTGAGTCCATCATGCGGGAGTATAAGATTGGGGGTATTCCGGTTATTGGGGAGAACCGGAAACTGATTGGTATAATCACAAACCGTGACCTGCGTTTTCACAAAGACATGACAACCCCTATTCGGGAGATAATGACCAAAGAAGGGTTGATTACGGCAGAAGAGAACATTGGGTTGGAACGGGCAGAGGATATTCTTCAGGAGCATAAGATAGAAAAATTACCTATTGTCAATAAAGACGGAATATTGACGGGGCTGATTACCTACAAGGACATTCTTAAAAAGCGCAATAAGCCAAATGCCTGTAAGGATGAATACGGAAGATTACGGGTTGGTGCGGCAGTGGGTGTCACAGCAGATTTACTTGAACGTATCGATGTTCTGATGACTGCCGGTGTGGACGTAATAAGTATTGATACGGCACATGGTCATTCCAAAGGAGTAATCGATGCATGTAAAAAGGTGAAAGCCGAATATCCGGATCTCGAACTCATCGTAGGTAACGTAGCAACGGGTGAGGGGGCGAAAATGCTTGCTGAGGCAGGTGCTGATGCGATTAAAGTTGGCGTTGGACCGGGGAGTATTTGTACGACACGGATCATAGCAGGGGTTGGGGTACCTCAACTTACCGCTGTTTACGAATCATACAAAGCTGTCAAGGATATGGGTGTGCCGGTGATTGCTGATGGCGGCATACGCTTTTCAGGAGATGTAGTTAAGGCGCTTGCCGGGGGTGCAAGCAGCGTTATGATCGGATCGTTGCTGGCCGGAACAGAAGAGGCGCCGGGAGAGGTAATAATTTACGAAGGCAGAAAATTCAAATCTTACCGTGGGATGGGATCAGTAGAAGCCATGGAAGAAGGGTCGAAAGACCGGTATTTTCAAGATGTGGAGGACGATATAAAGAAATTGGTGCCGGAAGGAATTGTCGGGCGTGTAGCTTACAAAGGACTTGTTTCTGAAGTCTTGTATCAACTGACGGGCGGACTTCGGGCAGGTATGGGATACTGTGGTGCAGCAACCGTAGCCGACTTGAATCAGGCAAAATTTGTAAAGATAACAGCTGCAGGGGTCAATGAAAGCCATCCCCACGACGTCTTCATTACCCGTGAAGCGCCAAACTACAGCCGCTAGCACGAATCATTTCAGGCGTGATTACAGGATGTAATCACGCCTAGTAACCTTCAAAGCGGATAAATCTAGCCGCTAATTCCATCATTTTCGTATCTTCATGCGGAATATCGGATTCATGCGGATAGGGAATAAAACAATTACCAGAGTTGCAACCATCCTGGCTATCATTAGCTGGGTAGCTTTGGTATATACCAATGAGACCCAATTCTTTAGTTCGATCAATGGCTTAAAGCCCGATTTTCAGGAGGAGCTGCCCCGGATGCTCCTTAGCTTCTTTATTTTGATGGTGTTTGTCTTCTATAAATATAAAATTGAGAAGTCCGACACGATCAATTTTGTGGATTTATTGTGGCGGGTATTCGTTACTGGTCTCATTATCACAATGGTTTCCCTGGCCTTCAGGCTTTTTCTGACCATTATTGGCCCTGAGGGCAACCTCTCACAAAATGAATTATTTATAAATTTCATCTACCTGAGTAACCTTGGATTGGTAAGCGCTTACCTGGTGTCTACCTTTATTGTCTGGAAAAGGCTGATTATCTATCAGAAGTCAAAATTCCTTTTACGCGCCTGGAAGATTTTTGAATACGCGCTTCTGCTTGCCTTGCTCTATGAAATATTTCCCTTTCCCTTCCTGGATGAGTTTGGTAGGTATTACACAGGCGGAC
>CAYGOW010000098.1:10056-10437 GCA_964351425.1 uncultured Roseivirgaceae bacterium | reverse complement strand
AGACCTTGTCCATCTCAAAAAATACATATGCGCCCATTGTTCCATGAATCAATTCATTTCGGACAGGGATCAGGTTGAATCGGATTTCATTATTCAGGTAAAACATAGATTCTCCTGCAAATCGCGTGCGACGATATCCTCTCAGGTTGGTCAGACCATCCAAAAAATTAGACTGGTAGAAATAATAATCACCTGAATTAGCCGCATAACCAACCCGAAACGCAAAGGTTGTACGCACCGGAAGGTTTGGGGTAATATATAAGCTCAGCCTGCCGAATGAATGCCAGTAATTGGCAGTTCCCTGACTAGTTTCCTTATTCCAATTTAGTCCACCCCGTACATCGAATCCCTTTTCAGGATTGATCTCGTGGTCCACAAGCC
>CAYGOW010000098.1:2758-9996 GCA_964351425.1 uncultured Roseivirgaceae bacterium | reverse complement strand
AAGATTGAATCCTGTTGATAAAAATTCCGCCTTTTCTGTAGAATGAAATGAATCATCCGGCAGCTGATCCAGAATTGATTCCAGTTCATCCGATGATCCGACATCGTAGGCATTATAATCTGCAAAAACAGACATGGACAAGAGTCGACCGGGCCGGTATTGATAGGCCATCCGTACATTCCCGGTAAAAACCGGAACCCGGTAGTAATCAATGCCCCGCTCATTGGTCGTATTTTGTCCCTCGCCAAAGTAGTTGAATACATAAGGCGTTGCCAGGTGTCCTTCAAAAAGCAAATCATGTCCTTCCCCGAAGAGAGAATAAAAATTGGATTGCAAGGTAAATGCCAAAGCCCCGGTTGCAGTCGCGTAGGTAAAATCTGCCAAAGCATTTATACGGGCTGGATAACGACGAAACCCCGGACGATTAAGCTGAATTCCGGCACCGAGTAAAAGTTCATCATCCGGATTGTAAGACAAGGTCATTGTTGGTGAGAGATTCCCGGTAAAATCATTTTGAATATCCTCACGGATTCCCCATGCTTCATCATCACCTTGAACATTGACCTTTAGATCAGAAACCGTTAAATCATCCGGATCACCATAGGCCTGTAAACGACCCATTTGCACCTCGTCACTTCCCGTTCCTTTGATCTGCCCATGTCCATTACCCGGAATAATCCTGATATCCAGGGATTGTATAGTATTATCAATCACAAATGAATCATCCCCCGTTAGTCCATACAAACGTAATTCCCGGACTTCTCCGATTGAAAAGCGACGAAAGTACATCTGGTCTCCCGTTTTCGGTGAATTGACTTTGACTTCGAATGAATTTTCATCCACTTGTTGTACCACAAACTCGTCCTCCCCCATTGATCCGGCAACACTTACCACCTGGGTCAATCGGGAATAAAATCTCCGTGCCAGGTCAGGCAATTTACTTATTCGTGAATTGAGCTGATTCTCCAGTACCTTTCCCGATAGCCCATATACTTCATCGGGAAGCTGCTGTACGGCCAAATTTATCCGTGACGGGGTCAGCTCCTTTTCCATTTCCTGAATAACCCCTTCCCACGATGACCAATCCAATGCGTTTAGAAGACGTTGGTCCAGATAGGCACTCCTTTCCATATAAATGGAAATATCACGAACCGAATCCCCGTAGGACTCAATATTTCCATCGCTCCAGGATCGTGACATAAACCAGGGAATTATACCGGTATACCGTGGAAATGAACTTTCAGGGCCTTTCGAAATCGGATAAATTACTTTTCCGCCATCCAAGGTTACCTCTTGCCATTGCCAATCATCAGACGTTCGCGCCCAATTACCTGTCAGGATGTCCAGGAGTCTGAATTTCAGGTATTCTTCGCGCGCCACGCGTAACGGTTCATTCCTCTCTGTCAATCGAATCATTTCCCGCGTACTCCTTATCCGGATCTCATTCTGTAAAGCCGTCGAATTTACTCTATTCCGTATCCTGCGTACCGTAACCAGACTTCCTCCGAATTCATCAATATATTGATCCAGGTAGGGAGCCATCGGCATGTGATAGAGTCGGGGCTGGCCAGTATACAAATTCAATGATTCTTTCAGTGCAGCCGTTACCATCATTCCGTACGGGTGGTGCGCCCGGGACTGTTCTCTAACGCCCATGTCAAGCCAGGTGGTTTGTAACGAGCTGGAAATACCTTTTTGAGGGAAACGCTCCACCGGAATTACTTGAAAAACCTGGTCATTTTCAGTTTCCAACTCAAGAGTCAGGTTGGCTCCCGCACCACTCTTGGCTATCCGCCGAATCCCCCCCTCAAAGCCGCCGGGTTGAAAATCCGGTACATCAATTGCCGTAACCCATTCCTTATGATAGGAATTTCCTAAGACAGCGGAGGCAGGAAATCGCCTCTTTTCCCAACGGGTAGCAGGTACTGAACTGGTTGTATTCTCTGGCTGAACACTTTTCGCGTCCGTGGTTAAAATTTCTTTCTCAAGGGCATACAGCGGTTTGCGTAATGTTAGTTGACCGTCAGGATGTTCATCATTCACGATAAAGTATTCTACCCATACTTGTCCGTCCGAATAGTAGCTAACCCTTGCAAAGCCAATTTGCTGCTGGACATAATCAGCCCCGAAACCACGGGCGGCATAACTTGTTTTGGAAGCAGAACCACTGACAATATGATGCATTTCACGATGCCTGTTCAACTGCAAATTATGTTCATGGCCGGTTGCATAAATCACATTGGGTTGGTCTTCGATGATGGAAAGCAGGGCATTTTTATACCGCTGAAATTCTGTGTTGGGTATATCCTGTGGAGAAACACCCAGTTTACGGGAAACGGGATAAATAGACCCGATAAGAGGCAAAGGAATATAGAGATTATCCCTGACGAGACGCAGGGGAAAGAGATGATCCAGCAGGTTGTAGTGGCCGCCGTGATTTCCGTTACTGATCACCGGATGGTGTGCGACGATCAAGATATGTTTGTCCGCATTGGCACGCACCATTGTCTCCAGCCTGACCACAAAATCAGTCTTGTCTGCTACCAGGCAGCCATTCTCCGGTGCCTCGGGGACCTCATAGGGATGGATCCACCATTCCGAATTAAGTGTAATGATTACAACGTCCTGATTTACTTGTATGACTTCAGGCCCTGCACATCCATTGTCCGGGCGAAATACATTGGCCCCGTCGAAGTAATTCTCTACAAAATCTTCCTGGTAGCGTGCATGTGCCAGTCCATCCGGCCCGCTATAATCCCAGTCATGATTCCCTGGAATGAATAATACATTTCCGGTAAAGCCCGCTGCCACATCCATTTGAGCCCTGATAATGGCTTCTTTTTCACTTCTGTCAGGTGCTGAGGGAGCGGGCAAGCCATGCAGGTAAATATTGTCCCCGAGAAAAACGATTGAACTGTTTGAATCAGGCTCCTGGGTGAGTTGGCGATTAAGAACGCGGAGAATATTATCCTCATTGGTCATATCTCCACCGTCTCCGGCAAGATAAACCCGATGAATAAGCGTAGAGCTGTCCGGAAGATCATATGCCTGCCAGTCCCTGGCGCTCTTCCCGTAATACGGTTTCATTGTATTGCAGGAAGTCATAAGGAGCATCAATAGTAACACCAGGATGGCTGATTGCCGCCCGACGGTCATTGATCTTTCTGAAAAACAAACAGTTTGAAATAAATAAATAAATCTCACTATACAAGTAAGGAATTAATACACATCAATTGTAGAACAAAATACGCAGCTTTTGGGTATCAATTGACTGATTAATCATCTTCTATTTCTAATATTTTAATTTTCACCGCGTTTTTGGCAGGTCGTATTTGCTTGCCATCCTGGCTTGCGTAAACGTGCGTGAACTGGGCCCCGAACAAAAATATAATGGCTGAATAATATATCCATACCAAGAGGAGGACGAGTGAGCCTGCTGTCCCGTAAGCACTACCCAATTGGCTGTTTCCCAAATAAAAGCCGATTAAGTATTTCCCACCGATGAAAAGGATGGTAGTCATAATGGCGCCAACCCATACATCCTTCCAACGGATAATTGCGTCAGGTAATATTTTAAACAAGAGTGCAAAGACAACGGCTATGATTAAGGAGGAAATCACGAAATTTACCATCCCTGCAAATACCAGGTCAATACCTGTTAAATCCCGGACTGAGTTTCCTAAAATCGCTAATATGGCATCCAGAATGAGGCTAACGAGCAGCATAAATCCGATAGAAACCACCATAGCAAAGGAAAGGACCCTGTCCATGAGTAGTTTTAAATACCCCTTAGTGGGCTTTGGACGGATTCTCCAGATATGGTTTAATGCGCTCTGCAGGGAAATAAAAACGGTGGTAGCACTAAATAGCAACGTGATAATACCAACGATACGCGCCAGTTGTGAACCACTACTATCCGCCGCATTTTGTAAAATATTCCTGACCTCATCTGCACTTTCGGGGCCAATGATGTAGGCGACCTGGTCCATGACCCCGCCGGTTACCACGTCCCGATCGTATATGGAGCCAGCAATACTGATGACAACGATCAATACACCCGGCATGGAAAAAATAGTGTAGAAAGCAATTTCCGCCGCGTGGCCAAATGGATCCTCACTGAAAAATTCCTTACCTGTTTTCCAAAATAGTTTTCCGAAGTGTTTGATCCTTTGAAACATGTTCATCTAACTATAGTAAACATAATTCCGGCCAAAAAAAAAGCGGGACAACTCCCGCTTCAATTTTATTGATTATACCCGATGTAAATTTATTGTAAGGACCGGGGTATCAGAATCCTTGCTTAATTCCTCTGACAAACTTGTCGTAAAAATCCGAAAGAAGCCACCTTCCGAATGCGTCATAACCGCCACAATGCCAGCATTCACCGAATGGGCATAATACATCAGACCTTTTTCAACATCATTCGCATGCTGTACTGATATGGTATAATTTTCCAGATTAAACTTATCTGCAAATTTTTGCAGGAGGATTTCTTCCTCCTCCTTGTCGTCGGATCCGGGCTTCGAAACGTGTACCAAATGCAACGTAGCATCCAATGTCTGAGCAATATCTTTCAAATAGCTTGTTGCATTTCTGAAATTGTCTTTGTCATCCTCCTCCAGCTCAACCCCCAGTACAATAGTATTCAGGTTTTCAGCTGTCTGATTCTCCCGCAACGAAATAACCGGACAGGAGGCATTGATAATAACCTGTTCGGTGTGGTTTCCGGTAAAAAATTCCCTGGCATTCTCCTCTCCCGTCGTACCCATCACAACCAGATCGATGTTTTTCATCTTTATATAATCATCCACCCCATCCTGAAGGTCCTGGTTAAATATTTGGTAAAATAGTTTACAATCTTCTGTGTATTTCTGAGCCATTTCGTCCAGCAACCTGGTATTCCTGCGAATCAGCTCGATGGTGAAGATGGTCTCCTCATCGTCATATTTCGCTTGAACATCGCCGGTTGCAGAGAAAGATTCATCAAACGGATGCTTAAGAAAATTAACCAGGTAAATCTCGGCATCGGCTTTTCTGGCAATTTCGCAGGCAAATCGTAGGGCATTCTCCGATATATCGGATAAATCAGATGGGACAAGAATTCTATTCATAATATTGGATTTAAAAAATAACTAGTGATACAACGGTAAATTACTAAATTCCCGCGTATCGATAAAAATTAACTTTTGTATGATGCTTCGGCCAAATCAATGATTTGACCGGCGGTGGTAATCGTCAAGGGTTTGGTAAAATAATGCTTCACACCAAGTTCTGCACACTTGTTTTTGTCATCTTTGTTTTCGGATGATGATAAGACAACGACCTCTGTCTCCCGCCGATCCGGGTCATTTCTCAAATCCTGCAAAAATTCCTTTCCGTTCAGAAAGGGCATATTTAAATCCAAAATGATCAATGATGGAATACCTTCCAATTCCTCCAGAAAACGTTGTGCTTCCAGCCCGTGGCTTAAACGCTCTATGGCAAGACCGGGACGGCATTTTTCAAGCAACGTCCTGGCGATGAATGCATCTGTGTCATCATCTTCTACAAGCACTATTAAATCCCTGCTGTGCATAAATTCCTGGTTCCGATATTTACAAATCAATTCCGTATACTGATCTGTATAAATCTGGTAATTAATAAGTTAAGTTACTATTATAACGTAAGTTATAAAATACGGTATTAATAAACTACTATGAACATCGAAGTTTGCCAATTGCTTGCAGTTAAACTTTGCAAACCTACGGTATTTCTTACACGTGCACTTTAAAGGATAGAATTCACAGCTGATTCCAGCTCATGTATGGGACGGGCACCACTCTCCCTCCATACCGGTTTCCCTGATTTATACAAGATAAATGTAGGAACCCCGCGTACGCCCAATTTTCCGGCCAATTCCTGGTTTTTATCAATATCAATCTTGATAACTGATAATTTGTCCCCAAATTTACTTTTGAGTTCCTTAATGACGGGTTCCATCATTTTACACGGACCGCACCAGGTAGCATGAAAATCTACCAGAACGGGAGTTTTCTTATTGACTAATTCAGAAAAGGCTGCCATGTCGCTATTGGTTTAACGCATATAAATAAGTTTAAACATATAATATTTTCGTACGTTTAAACAGTAATGGAATATTCAACTACAAAGATACCGCAAATGAAGAAAACAGCGAATAATCACCATACAATACATGAATTAATTAAAAGCCGGTGGAGTCCGCGTATGTTTTCCGATCGGCCAATTTCCGAGGAGGACATGAATTCCCTTTTTGAAGCAGCGCGTTGGGCCGCCAGTTCAAATAACCTCCAGCCCTGGAGATTCATGTATTTCAGAAAAGGCACTGAGGCCTATGACCAGGTCTTCAATTGCCTGGCCGAATTCAATCAACGGTGGGTGGGCAATGCCCCGGTTTTGATTCTAACGGCTTACAAGGAAAAAACACCCAAAGGCCAGGAAAATTTCCACGCCCTGCATGACCTGGGTCTATCCGTGGGTAATATGAGCCTGCAGGCAGAAGCTATGGGCATTGCCCTGCACCAGATGGCAGGGATTGACTGGCGCAAAATGCAGGAAATTTTAAAAGTCCCTGAAGGATCCCATATTTCTACGGCCATAGCCGCCGGCCACTATGGTGGAGATCCTGAAGAACTGGAGGAGGATTTTAAAGAAATGGAATATTCGGAAAGAAAGAGAAACCCAATTACTACTTTTGTGGCGGAAGGTAAATGGCCAGAGGAATAAGCCAGCTAGTGTATTAACAGTCATCCCGTTGGAGACTCCTATCCGGCGGGATGTTTTATTTTATGAACAAAGAAAAACTCTTTCTCTTCATTCTGGCCTCAGCCATGTTTACTCATATCATGGATTTCATGATTATGATGCCTCTCGGCTCCCAGCTCATGCGGATATTCACCATAGACCCGCAACAATTCAGCTTATTGGTTTCTTCTTACACCTTCTCAGCCGGAGCGGCAGGTTTTATTGCTGCTTTCCAAATCGATCGGTTCGACCGGAAATCCATGTTGTTGTTTATTTACTCAGGTTTTACCCTGGGCACCATTGCATGCGCCTTTGCCCCTTCCTATCATTTTCTGCTCATTACCCGGTCTTTAGCAGGCGCTTTTGGCGGTGTCCTGGGCGCACTCATCCTGTCGATTATTAGTGACGCGATTCCGCTGGAGCGGCGTGCTGCCGGCATCGGACTGGTTATGGCATCTTTTTCGGCGGCCTCGGTA
>CAYGOW010000098.1:316-2748 GCA_964351425.1 uncultured Roseivirgaceae bacterium | reverse complement strand
GGTATTTGGGGTTCCCTTCGGACTCTATCTCGCCACAATCTTTTCCTGGCATGCCCCTTTTCTCTTTTTGGGAGGTATGGGCGTCATCATTATGGCCCTCATATATTTCTTTATCCCTTCCATGCGCGATCACCTGCAAAGTGAGCAGGACCGAATGAGTCCGTGGGCAGTGGTCAAAAGTATTCTGGGCAACCGGAATGCCTTGATGGGATTGCTTTTTACGTCGGTGCTGATGTTTGGTCATTTCACCATCATCCCTTTTATCGCGCCTTACATGGTGGGAAATGTGGGATTCAGTGAAGAGGAGCTTTCGTACATTTATTTGGTGGGCGGTGCGTTAACAATTTTTACCAGTCCCAGGGTAGGACGGGCTGCTGACAAGTATGGCCGGCTTCAAATCTTTACCCTATTTGGACTCCTGGTCCTAATTCCCATTGTGCTCATTACCCACTTGCCCCCTATTCCATTATGGCAGGCATTGGTGGTTAGTGGCTTGTTTTTTATTCTGGCCAACGGGAGAATGGTACCCTCCACAACGATGGTTACTTCGGTTATCCGTCCTGAAAACAGAGGGAGCTTTATGAGTATCCGGAGTTCCGTCCAGCAAATATCAAGTGGACTTGCCACCTTACTCGCGGGATTTCTTATATCAGATATGCCTTCAGAAATAAATGAAAATGCCACCGCCCTGGTGGGGTATGAGAATGTGGGATACGTAGCAGTTGTATTCAGCCTGATCGCACTGGTCGTTGCACGAAAACTTCGCGTGGCCCAAGGGGCCTAATCGGTAACGTAACGAGCCTTGAATGAGGCTTCACCCAAGATTCGGTTTACCCACAAGGCATATTGCTTGCCTGATGGGTGCAATCCGTCGGATGCAACAAGTGTAGGATCGGAAAGTCCATTCTCCGAAATATCTGTAATGTACACATAGCGGATGCCTGCGGTCTCGGTAATCTCCTTATTAATGGCATTGTATTCCGCCAACTCGGCCGAAATTTTAGATTGATTTGGTTCGCCAAAGGGAGTGAATCCATAGTCAGGAATAGAAACAACGAGTACATTCCCGGGGTCATTTCCGGCCAGAATGGTCGCGGTATTCAATAATTCCGCAAATTCCTCGCGGTAGGTAGCTACAGGACGACCCTGGTACTGATTATTCACTCCGATTAGTAAGCTTACAAGATCATACCCCGGCACAGGGTCTTCCCGCTCGATTGCCTGAATTAATTCATCTGTGCGCCAGCCGGTCCGGGCAATAATCACCGGATTCTCAAAATTCCTGTCAAGCCCACGCAACGTATCCACCAATTGCACCGGCCACCGATCCTTTTCCTGCACAGATTCTCCAATGGTGTAGGAATCCCCAAGGGCGAGGAAAGTCATTTTATCGGAAGAAGTCGACGTGCTATCCATGGCGTTTGATGGATTCATCTCCATCACGGAAGACGAGTCATTGCATTGAATAAATAAAAACAGGGAAAGAAGATATGGAAGAAACAGGTGTCTTGCCACTATTTGCTGTCATAATATTGACTCAACCATCCAATGACCCCGGACAGCATTACAACCTTTTTCTCCAGGCCTTTGTAGGAAATTTCAGTCTTTTGAGTCAATTCCATAGGACAATCAGGGTCGCATGTTGCTATCTTATCGGATGTCATACCCAAAGAAAATACACTCACCATCCAAATGGCAGCAAGCGTGCTTAAAGCAATATTCCGTATCTTTTTGGTTGAAAACAGCATAATAGTTGATCGTGTTTCTGTACATAAGACTGTTTTTATGGCCAATAGGTTACAGCAATCTCAAAAAAAAATTAATTTTTTTTAAATCTGTAATAACTTACCCTCCGATGACACTGTAGATACAAGAAGTAATTGAGGTGAACGAGCAAGAAAGTGTTTTTCTGGATTCAATTAATGCCGAAGAAGGGCGCATCTTGCGTATATGTCGGAATTACAGCAGGAATCAGGCCGAATGTGATGATCTGTTTCAAGAGGTAATGTATCATTTATGGAAAAGCTTTGATTCGTTTCGCGGAGAATCAAGCCGTTCAACCTGGATCTTTCGGGTGACGCTCTATACTTGTATGGACCACCATCGAAAGAAAAAGCGGCAGGATGAAGCGATATACACTTTTGCTGCAGATCAATCCCAATCGGAAAAAGATCCGGAGCCCTTATTTCAGGCGCTCCATCGTGCCATCCAACGACTTAAAGAAATTGATCGGGCCATAATGATCTTGTACCTGGAAGAACGGACCTACGCGCAAATTGCAGAAATCATCGGCATCAGTGAATCCAATGTTGGGGTTCGTATAACACGTGCTAAATCGAAACTGAAAGAAATCATCGACAGGAATGGAAACGGATAAATTAAAAGACATTTGGCAAAGCACGCCGACTGAGAAAAGCCGTACGTCTGCCGAA
>CAYGOW010000098.1:0-306 GCA_964351425.1 uncultured Roseivirgaceae bacterium | reverse complement strand
AACTGGAGGAAATCATCCACTTATCGGTTCTGGCGGCCAATACCCGGTTACAACAAAGAATCCGTCTGGATTTACTGTTGGCCGTATCCTTTGCCATTGTTGTGGTTATAGCGGCCTATGCTGTCGGGTTAAAATATTGGTTATCGGTAGCGGCATCGATGGCCGGATTCTTCGTCCTCATTCTCGTTCTCTACTGGGGGCACCGCCGCGCGGTATCCATATCCTATGCAACAGAAAGAAATCTGCGGGAACTTATCCTTTCAGCCCGAAATAAACTTAATCGCCTTGCATGGACCTATCGAATCA
>CAYGOW010000097.1:0-10569 GCA_964351425.1 uncultured Roseivirgaceae bacterium | reverse complement strand
CCCGCTTTTCTGAATCCCCTCAGTTGGAAATAACTCTTCATGCGTCATCATGGAAGGTGCAGAAATTTGACTGTTTGCTGTAAAAAGGGCAGACGAATCATACAACGCCATAGTACGACGGCCATAGGGTGTTGAGAAATTAACCGGGAAGACATTGTAACAGATTTGGATCGAATCCCTGGACCCGGAATACTCCACAATATACTTCGCCGCCACTTCAAGATAGATGAATTCCACTCCTTCTTCGCTTGTCCGGACTGTTCCAGGAATGACTGACAAGGAATCCAGGTAGACCGGCTCATTAAACTGACTGATCCACCGGCACCGTTCATTGGACTGTTGCGCATGTAGTCCAAGTGTCACAAAGCTAAGTAGTATGATCCACCCGATGCGGCCCATACTACGGCACTTTCGGCAGTTCAATAAAAAAGGAGGTCCCGTTGTTTTCTTCGGTTTCAAACCAGATTTTGCCTCCGGCATGTTCAATACCGTGCTTTGCCACGGCCAGCCCAATTCCCGACCCGGTTTCCTTAGTCGTAAAATTCGGCATGAATACTTTTCCATGGATCGATTCATCAATCCCGCTCCCATTGTCCCGCACTTCAAGGACAAGTCGCGAATCACCAATCTCCTGAAGGTTTACATCAACGCAGGCGCCCTCCTCGCGAGACTGGATGGCATTCAGTAATATATTCGAGAGAATACGCCCCATGAGTTGTTCGTCTCCCATGGTATACACCTGTTTATCCGGCAAGGACAGTCGTATATCCACCCGCTGATCGGCCCTGAACCGCACAATCGTTTCCTTCACCACCTTTGTCAATTCATACCGCTCGTGTTCGGGTATGGGTAATTTCGCAAACGAACTGAATGAACTCGCGATGTCACTTAGTATATCCACCTGGTTAAGAAGTGAATGGATCGGCCGTTGATATTCTTCCGCTTCGGTGCCTGCACCCTTGATTTTCCGACTTAGGTGCTGAAGGGTAAGCTTCATTGGTGTCAGGGGGTTCTTAATTTCGTGAGCCACTTGCTGGGCAATTTCACGCCAGGCTGATTCTTTTTGATTACGGGCAAGTGCCTTTTTACTCTCCTCCAGGTTAATAAGCATCCTGTTATATTCCCTGACCATTAAGCCTATCTCATCATCCGAATTCCAGGAAAGTGGTTCGTTAAACCCCGTTAGTGTTGTCTTCTTCAATTTTTGGGTGATAAACTTCAACGGGAAAGTGAGCCATTGGGAAACGACACTGGAGATAAGGAGGAAAATAATGAATATCACCGTAAAAATATTCATCACATTCGTAAGCACGTCAATTTGGTTTTGTTCAAGCTGATAAGCGGATTGAAAGAAAGGAATACTTATCACACCGATGAGTGACCCCGTATCGAAAGACTTAATACCAAAAAACGTTGTATTGTATACCAGCTCCCCAACAGATTCCTGAATCACTAAAAAATTCTCATTATCCTCCGTGATCCGGGCGTAGGCCTGAGGATTTATATAACGAGATAATAAGCCATTATCATAAATCAGAGGCTGGGTTGATGCCAGTAACCGTCCGCGGGTACTGAACAGATTGACATCTACACCGGCAAACTTGGCCACTTCGCCCAATCGATTGGGCAATTCCTCCTGATCAACGGTCAGGTTACGCACATAATTATTCAGGTCGTCACTTAGGTTTTCACTAATATTCTCCGCAGTGTTATAATATTCCTCGTTCAGCTCATTCCGGAAAGAAGAATTAATTACACTAAGTGTGGTAATGGATACAGCAAACAGCGGAAGAAAAAAAGCGCCATTCAGATAAAGCTGAATACGAGCAGAATAATTCAGTTCCACTTTTCTGGACCAAATGGACAACGCATAAATGACCACCAATAATAATAGAATCATTACCTGAATGAGGAACAAAAAAGAGAAGTTGGAGACCTGATGAATTTCAGGATGCTCCATGCTACTGATGATTACCGTTCTCCCCTTACGATCATTTAAGGCCAGGTGATCATAGCCGGAGAATGTAATTCCATCTTCATAAAGGGCTTCTCTTTCCAGTAGGGAAGGTGAAAAGTCGGTGTAGTAATTAAACTCCCCGGAAGAATAGGTGATTCGTTCGTTATCCAATACGGCGTAGCTATATTCTGTATGTTCATAGGGTGAAAGAAACCGATTGTCCACCAGAAGTTCGGGATAAACATTATCAGGAATGATCTTTTTTAGTTGAAGGTCAATAATGACATAGCCGGTAAGGATGTTCCGCCTTCTGATTTCAATCATTGTCAGGTACCGCTTGGAAATGTCCCCGTCAAGCCGGTTGATGAAGAATATATCATCGTATGTCGTTGCCATTTCTGAATCGGGCTGCCAGCTGCCGATTACTTCCGGGGTAATTTGTGGGACATCTGATCCAAAGGGGGCTCCATTCGCATTGAAGAGGGATATACGTATATCATACTTATCAAAATAATTACTTAAATACACCTGCCGAATTTTTGACTTGATAATATCCTTGGACATAAATGGACTGGACATCCGGCTTTGGATAAATATATCCTTCGCCACATTCTCTCGTGCCTCGGCCAACAGGTACTCGGCCAGCAGGTCATTCTCAATCAAAAACTGGCTCGCAAAGCGTGCTTTCTTCTCCCGCTCTTCCTGGTGCTCAAAATGATGGGTAGTGAGTGACCCGAGCAAGGAGGTAGCAAAGAGGGCAGTAAAAACATACATGAAAGTGCCGTAGCTGATCCGGGACACGGTATCCGGCAGCCTTGTAAGATGGATAAACAGAAAATAGGCAACGGTTATTCCGAGTACAACCAGGAAGGTTTGTCCCAGGATTAAGTTCACACCGGAAAAAATGATCATTCCTCCGGCAAAAACCATATATATCTGTCTGTTTGAAAAAAGTCCCGTAAGCAGTCTGTACAACACATGGAACGCCAGGAAAAATGAAACGGCATTCACCAGAAAAATAGTCATTCCTGTTATTCTTAATGCATCGAACTGAATGGATTTATTGATATCATAACTTATCTGTGAGTTATCATAAATCGTCTGCAGGAAAAGGTACTGGAAGTGAAACGCCATTCCCATAAAACCTGCAACCAACAATCCGATTATCCAGTTACCTCGTCTTTTCTTCAATGCATGAGCAATGGGTAATTCATCGTAATGGCGAAATACATAAATCACCAGGAGCATGGTGAACAACAGATTAATCAATAAATCTCCCAGTGAGGGATTGATGAAGGATGAGGCGAAATTCCTTGGATCAAAAAGGGTAAACGATCGGACGTCAATGGGAAACCCCGAAAGCAGCATAGCAGCACGTATCAGGATAAACCCCCCGAGGAGTATCCAAAATCCTCTGCCCGCCGAGAGGCTGTTGGAATAAGCGATTAGCACGGCCGTTAATAATCCAATCGCAACGAAAAGAAAAATTACAGCCAGCAGGGAATATTTTTGTATTTCAAAAGCGGGTTGATCGGCTAGCGCTACGTTAAATAAACAATTCTCCCGGATACATATGGACAACGGTTTATCTTCGCCGGCAGAGCCTTCCAATAAATCAGCCCGGAATAACTTCTCGTTCCATCCCGTATGGAGGTAATTATTATCAATTTTGTAGCGTGAATAAAGAATAATTATAGCAAATACCTCCTTGTCAGTATCAGGCACCTGCCACCGCCTGACAAGAAAATCGTGACGTAGGGTTTCCTTGTAAGCCAGGGAGTAATCTCCGGTTAAAACATCATAGGGTGGGACAAAACGGTAATCAGACCAATACGTCAGTTCTTCGTCATCATAAATAAAATAAGAAAATAGCGCATCGGAAACGGGCAGGTATTCCTCATCCGGTTCTTCACCGTTTTTAAGTGCTTCCAGCATCGGCGAAAGGCTTTCTTCCATGTTCACCAGAGCACCGGTTAGCTGTAATTCCATAGTATCCTTATACTCACCAATTGGCTTATTGGATAAAAAATAGAGCACAAGGCCTGCCACCAGGAACAAGGCCGCAGCGGCCATTAAAAAAATTCTTGCACGAATGGATTTGTTTTCCACGACTTCTCTACCGGATAAAGACTAAATATAAGGTATTTACCTCAATTGCCGTATCGGGCATCAAAATCCACGCCACCAAAAAAATGAAGAAAAAGGACGCGGGAAAATCGAAACATGAATGGAAAAAGTAGTACGATGGATACGCTGACGCCTATAAGATAGTAGTATATCGGGTATTCACCCAGTACTGAAAGCGCCACGCCAACAGCAACAAAGATAGCCACTGAAAAGGCATAACTAATGTACATGGCGCCGAAGAAAAAGCCCGGTTCCCTTTCAAATTGCAAGTCACAGACCGGGCAGGTCTTATACATTTTTGAAAATTTTGAGATGTTAAAAAGCGAGTATGGAAACATGTTCCCTTCCCTGCAACGGGGGCACTTACCGGCTAGTATAGCTTCTGAACGACTTCTTTTGGGCATTTGCCTTGCTGTTTTTATACCATAAATAACCTATGACCATGATGGCCAGGTATGGGGTAACGAATAAGTACAAAATACCAAAATTTAGTCCCGCACCAATCCCGATATCCCCATTACTCAGATTATTTTCCACTGTGGCCCGACACATAGCGCATTGTGCCATCAGGGAAGGAACCTGCACAACCAGGAAGAACAGGGTCAGTATAAGTGTTTTGCGAATATTCATCAGCGGTATAACACGACCGTAAATATAATGGTTTCCGTTATCATGAGTAATATGGGCTGATCATAAAATAAACCACCACGCCGGTAACCGCCACGTACAACCACACAGGAAATGTTATTCGTGCTAATTTTTTGTGGCGATCGTATTGCGCAAGATGAGCACGTAAATACGTAAATAATACCAGTGGTACTACCGCAATTGATAACAGAATATGGGTAATAAGAATAACATAATAAACATACCTGATAGCCCCCTCTCCTCCATAAGGCGTAGAATCACTAGTCATATGATACAGGACATACATCACCAAAAAGCCTGCGGACAAACCCAAACAGGTTTTCATCAGGTTCTGATGAAGCTGAATATTTTCATTCTTGATGGCCACCAATGCTGCGATGAGAAGCACAGCTGTCAGTCCGTTAATCCCTGCATAAACAGGTGGAAGGAAAGTCAGATCCACCCCTTCTATCTTCACGCCGAATAATATAGCCACAGCAAGCGGTATTATAACTGATAATACGATGATGAGCCTGCTTAATTTCTTCTCCTTATCAGAAAGTGTTGTCTGAGTCATGATATTGATAAAATCTCTAGTTCCACCAGGAGCCTGTCCACCTCTTCCAAATCAAGGCCATAATAGCCCCGGATTTTTTGCTGTTTGTCAAGCAAGATGAATTGTTTGTCTTCTGAAGTAACAAATGAACAGCGCAATGTTCTCCAGGAATCAGGAGATTTTGGCACATAGTAAACGCCTTCCATCGGAGTTGGTGCGCCCAGGTCTTTATTGTAATAAATGAAGAGGTTTACGCCTTCCGGTTTGTTCTGCTGGATTCTGCGTATCATGTTATTCCTGTCAGCCGATGACATCAGTTTTTCACCTCCATCAAGCAAAACCAGTGAAATACCATTTACCTGTTGAGACAATTTAACCCGGTAGGGCGCTTCGTTGGTATAGGTACATCCAAGTGTATCGGCAGGAACACCTGTTTCATAGAAGGTATCAATAGTGAATTCATTCCTGCCAAAGAATTTAAGAAAGAGAAATATAAATACCGGCAACGCCAGGATCAATAACAGGGCAATTAATTTGGACGACTTTTTCATAGCATAAAAAAAGGGCTACACGGTTAACGGCAGCCCTCTGAATATTTTAAACAAACGTGTTAAAACCTAACCTGGTAAATAGCATCACCTTCGTAAATAAAGGCAACTAACATCCACACCACGAATATCATCGGGATGAGAATGGACCAGATTAACACTTTCACTTCGTATTTCAAGTGCATAAACTCCCCGACAATATAAGCCGCTTTCACGATAGTCATCAAAACGAAAACCGTTACACGCACTTCGGCCATTTCCAGGGGAACTGTAAAGGCAATCAGGAATTCAAGCGCCGTAATGATGGCCAGAATACCTGCTGTTTTCCATATCTTACGAACCTTGGCCTTGTCGACAGGCTGCACATTTACATGTGTTGTTTCTTCAGAATGCATAATATCTATTGATTGTGTTGGTCGAAATTAAACGAGATAAAAGAAGGTAAAGACGAATACCCATACGAGGTCAACAAAGTGCCAGTACAGACCTACTTTCTCCACCATTTCATAATGTCCTCGCCGGTCGTATACACCCGTAACAGTATTGTAATACACGATAATATTTAATACAACACCACTGAATACGTGCGTTCCGTGGAATCCGGTAATAAAGAAAAAGAAGGCCGCAAAATCCGGTGGGCCGTATTCATTCCATGATAATCCTGCGCCACCGCCACCCGTTCCGGTGATAAAGTGGCTCCACTCCCATGCCTGACACCCAAGGAACGTAAATCCGCCAATGATTGTCCAAAGCATCCACTTCTCCACATCCTTGCGATCCATACGGTGACCTGCTTCAACCGCTAACACCATGGTCACACTACTCATGATCAATATAAAAGTCATGATTCCCACAAAAACAAGGGGAAGTGAAACGCCATGAAGGAATGGAACGGCTTCAAATACTTTTTCAGGTATGGGCCAATAGTCTTGAGAAAAAACAAAGGCATCAGCCGAACCAGTGTAAGCGGCATGAGCTGTTCTGATCATTCCGTAGGTAACTAGTAATGCCGAAAAAGTAAAAGCATCAGACAGCAGGAAAAACCACATCATCAGTTTTCCATAGCTAGCCTTCAGCGGCGATTGTCCACCATCCCAGAGTCCTCTTCCAGGTTTTTCGATCGATTGTGCGGTCGTAGACATAAGATCCGTTTGGTTAATAATCTAGTGATTCAATAATAAAAACAAAAACAAATATACCCAAAGTACGTCCAGAAAGTGCCAATAGGTGGTGCACATCTGGATTTGGTTCAGGTTTTTCGAATGAACTTTAAACTTAAAGGTCGAAATTAATACAATTATTAGAAAGATGACACCACTTACCAGGTGTAATCCGTGTAATCCCGATAAAATGTAAAGGAATGAACCGGATGGATTGCCAACCAGGAAGACCCGGTCATCCACCAACGCATTCCACACGACAACCTGACCAATCAGAAAAGCCACTCCCAGGATCGTAGTCAGGGTAATGGCCAATTTCACTTGACCAAGTTCGTCTTTTCTCGCGGCAAGATAAGCCCAGTGCATCGTCACACTACTTAAAAGTATAATCCCTGTTGTATAATACATTTCCACCGGCAGGTCAAACACCAACCAGTTGCCTTCCGCCTGACGCACAATGTATGCACTGGTCAGGGCAGCAAAAATCATCACCACGGTTATAATAAATAACCATAAGGCAAATTTCTTCGGATTCATAGCCAATGGCTGTTCCGGTTGTTCTACAAGTTTTATATCCGACATCATATCTTCCTCTTCTTTCGTTAAATTTTATCCAATAAATAGGCTATCTGCACGATCGGCAGATACAAGAACGACCCGAACATGATCCGCATGGCAGAGGATCGTGTACCCCGGATCATCAGGGAGAATGTCTGGCTAAGGAATAAAACACCACAGATGGTGACGACAATGGCTGAATCAATCCCGGTCATACCGAATTTTGCCGGTAATAAACCAAGCGGAATTAGAAACAGCGTATATATCATTATTTGTACAGCCGTTCGCAAGTCCTTCTTTCCTCCGGAAGGCAAAAGCTTAAATCCGGCTCTCTTATAATCATCATCAGCTACCCAGGCAATGGCCCAGAAATGTGGGAATTGCCAGATAAATTGAATACCGAAAATGATAAGTGCTTCATGGCTGATCACTCCTGTGGCAGCAGTCCATCCCAACAATGGTGGCAATGCACCTGGTATGGCCCCCACAAATACTGCAATGGGTCCTACCCGTTTTAATGGGGTATAAACAAAACTGTATAACACCATGGAAAGAAGTGCCAACAAGGTGGTCAGGAGGTTGGTGTACAATGAAAGGATCAATAATCCAGCACCGGCGACTACTATTGCGAAGATCATTGCTTCAAACACGGATACGCGTCCCGTAGGGAGTGGCCGTGATTTCGTCCGCTTCATCAGCTTGTCAAGGTCCTTTTCTATGATCTGGTTGATGGTTATCGAAGCGCCTGACACCAGGAACCCGCCAAAACAAATGATAAAAAGGCTGGCCCAGTTTAACGCTCCCTGCGAAGCCAGAATATAACCGAAGCCACATGAGAAGGCAACCAGAAAAGAAAGGCGGAATTTCAGCAATTCCATGTACGCGGCTATGCGACCTCTAATCTGCTCTTTAATGCTGTATGTATTACTTACGATCATATTCGTATCGCTTCTGCCTTTGTATTTTTAAGCTGCAAAAATAGGAAAAACTGAAGTCCTATAATTACCGTCCCCAGTAATAAATGAATTGGTTGCGCAAAGGCTGGTATTCCTAAATAAGACATGATTACACCGGTAATAACCGATAATAATATACCAATCAATATCGCGCCGACTACGTTCATTTTTGCACGTTGTCTCCAATACAAATACACCAGGATACCATTCAGGATCAGTATGATCCACGAAAAAGACCGATGTACCAGGAATTCATTTCCTAATTGCGAAATCCATTCCGACCGGGCATCATCTCCCAGTGTTGCCGCTATAAGATCTATTCCTTCGCGGACCTGAGTACCCAGGATTATCTGAACGGTCATGGCAATAATCCCGAGGATAATAACCACCTGAATCAGATTCCTGTCACGGAGCGCCACAGTCTTTTTCTCTTTCGACCTGCTACGGTATACGAGGTAAGTCAGAAAGAAGACTATCAATATGGCTATCAACATATGAATGGTCACCATCCAGGGAACCAGGTTCGTCGATACAACGATCGACCCGATCCAACCTTGGAACACAACCAATACCAGTGTAGCCAATGACGCATAAAAGATAATTCGATCCTTGTTGAAATAACGGATTGAAAAAACAAATGTCAGGAGAATGAACAAGCCTATCAATGCTCCGATTAATCTGTTTATATACTCAATCCATGTATTGTACTTGTTAAAGGGTCGCTCCTCTTTTATGGATTCGTCTGTCAATAATTTATCTGCCGTATCCTCCATTCCGAAAAATGTGAGATACCTGGCAAACCGGATGTTCTTTTGCATCCGGTACTCTGAATACACCTCCCTGTAATCTGCAGGTAAATCTGCTTCCGACGTGGGTGGCACCCATTGATCAAAGCACTTTGGCCAGTCGGGACATCCCATGCCTGACCCCGTGGTTCGAACGATACCACCTACCAAAATCAGCAGGTATACCGATATCAGAGTTATCAGACTGAACCGGCCATAAAGGCTGATTTTATTGCTATGATTCTTTATCATCCACCCTGATCACATCGTCATCCTCTTTCTCAAGTCGGATCAATTCATTCTCATGCGGAAGATTAGATTCAGGGGTTTCGGAGAATGGTACATGTTGAGGAATAAAATCCTGTGCTGCACCTGGCTTACTGTAATCGTAAGGCCAACGGTAGACAGTAGGGATTTCTCCTGGCCAGTTACCATGACCCGGGTTGATTGGTGTTGTCCATTCCAGTGTGTTCGAATTCCATGGATTCGCCGGTGCCTTACGGCCTCGGTACATACTATAGAAGAAGTTGAACAGGAAGATAAACTGTGCTGCCAATGTAATGATCGCCGCAATACTGATAAATGAGTTCATATCAGCGAACGAATTCAGAATATCGTAGTTGGTAAACGAATAATACCTGCGCGGATATCCGGCAATACCTATATAGTGCATCGGGAAGAATACCATGTAAACCCCCACGAATGTTAGCCAGAAGTGAACATACCCCAGCTTTTCATCCATCATTTTGCCGTAGAACTTAGGGAACCAGTGATAAACACCTGCCATCAGTCCAAAGAATGAAGCACTACCCATTACCAGGTGAAAGTGCGCTACAACAAAATAGGTATCATGCCATTGAATGTCAATGGCAGAGTTACCGAGGAATATACCTGTAAGACCCCCTGAAATAAAGAATGACACAAGACCAATGGAGAATAACATGGCCGGTGTAAACCGGATATTACCTTTCCATAATGTAGTCAGGTAGTTAAATACTTTTACAGCTGATGGTACCGCAATAATCAACGTCAACAACATGAACACAGATCCCAGGAATGGATTCATACCTGTGACAAACATGTGGTGCGCCCATACAACAAACGAAAGGATTGCGATAAACAGCATAGAGCCTACCATTGCCTTGTAACCAAAGATCGGTTTGCGGGCGTTGGTAGCAATTACTTCAGACGTAATTCCAAGGGCAGGTAATAATACAATATACACCTCCGGGTGACCGAGGAACCAGAACAGGTGCTGGAACAACAGCGGCGAGCCACCGCCCGAAATCTCCATC
>CAYGOW010000096.1:2812-10601 GCA_964351425.1 uncultured Roseivirgaceae bacterium | reverse complement strand
TACCGGAGAATGTGTTTCGTATTGTCCGTGCGCCGCATGATATATTTCCAGTGAAGCGTCCAATTCCTTGTCATTGAATGGATAAGGCAGGCTTCTGAAGGTGGATGCAAACTCCTTATTTGACAGACCGGTAACCAATACCTGTCCGTCATGATAGTTGATGTCCGAGACGGCCCATTGTCGCAAAGGGCGCCCCCGTCGGTCTTTTGCATCTGCATCAACCGCGGTATTTATATTCCTTTTGGCATAGGTGACATCATCAAGTGCAATCCAGCTGGGGTCTTCTCCCGGTACCATCCTGATTAATGCAGGTGTTCCGTCTTCATGGTGAATACCAAAATAAATGGCGCCGGATACCGGATTCACCGCCATGTCTTGTATGGATATTTTGTCGGCAGTTGTCCCCATCAACTCGGCGAGGACGACATCAATATTATTGACATAGACGTTTTCTTCGAATGTGCCTGGTTTGGTATCTTCTGTGAGCAGGGCAATCACCGAGGCAGTCTTGCTGTCACCGATAAATAAAACGCCCTCAGGTCCGAATGTCATGGCATTGATCGATTCAATCCCTGCATCGCCTTTCACAAATCCCTCGGGTTGTGTGTCTGCACTCATGCCCATAGTAACCAGGGCAAATGAGAATAATGATGTGAGTAATAAATATTTCATGTTAGTAGGATTAGTTTATACGTGCGTGTTATGTATAATATACTCATATTGAATGATAAATGTTTTGTTTTCAATGATGAGCATGTCGAATTCACTGTGATTTTTTGATAAGTGGGTAATATGTATTTTCAATAGGAATGGATTTAATGCAATCAATAATAATTAAAGAAGCTGGTGGACCTGAGGTCCTTGTACAGGCATCAAGGCCCATGCCTGAACCTGGTTCTTCGGAAGTCAGGGTCCGGGTAATGGCTGCCGGCGTAAACCGCCCGGATATATTTCAACGACAGGGAAAATACCCTTCACCGCCCGGTGTTCCTTCGGATATTCCCGGGCTGGAAGTGGCAGGGATTATTGACCAGGTGGGTGATGAGGTCAATCGATGTGCAGTGGGGGATGCTGTTTGTGCCCTGGTTGCCGGAGGCGGATACGCCGAGTATGTGGTCGTTCCCGACGTACAATGCCTGCCTGTCCCGAGGGGGTTATCCATGGAAGAAGCAGCCACGCTTCCTGAAACTTTTTTCACTGTCTGGTCGAATGTGTTTGATCGCGCAGGGTTTAAAGCCGGAGAATCGGTATTAATCCATGGGGGAACATCTGGTATTGGCGTCGCGGGTATCCAAATGATTAAAGCCATGGGTGGGAAGGTTATGGTCACTGCAGGTACCGATGAGAAATGCAGTCTCTGTCTTGACCTGGGGGCAGATATTGCAATTAATTACCGTCAGGAGGACTTTTCTGAAATAATCCGTGAACATGGCGGCGTGGACATCATTCTTGATATGATCGGGGGTGATTATACCCCGAAAAACCTGAACGCCCTGAAAGCAGACGGCCGGCTTGTAATTATCAATGCGATGAACGGAAAAATGGGCGAGGTTGACCTCATGCGTGTCATGGTGAAACGCCTGACCATTACCGGATCTACCCTGCGTGCCAGGGAAATCCCTTTCAAAGGAGCCATTGCCAATCAGCTCGAGAAAAATATCTGGCCTTTTCTGGAGAATGGTACCATCCGGCCCGTAGTATTCGCTACTTTTTCACTGCGTGATGCCGCCTATGCCCACCGGTTGATGGAGTCGGGCGAACATATGGGAAAGATTGTTCTTCTCGTCGAATAAGCATCATTCATACCGAAGGGTATCTATCGGGTTGGAGAGGGCCGCTTTTAATGTCTGGTAACTGATGGTTGCCCAGGCAATGAGAATCGCCACCGAACCGGCAAGGATAAATGGCCAGGCCCGGATCGTTCCCTGGTAGGCGAAATTCTCCAGCCAGAGCTCCATGCCAAAGTAGGCAAAGGGAATGGCCAGGACCAATGCGATCAACACCAGGAAAGTGAAGCCTTTGCCCAGTAAAAATAAGATCTCCTGAACCGATGCGCCCATGACTTTGCGAATACCAATTTCCTTAATACGCTGTTCCGCGATAAACGATGCCAGGCCAAATAACCCAAGTGCGGCAATGATCACCGCCAGTCCGGAAAACCAGGTCACCACTTTTGCCAGCCTGTCCTCATTTTCATACTGATCACTGAATCGGTTCTCAATTTCATAATAGGCAAATGGAAAATCAGGCCTTAAATAGCTCCATTGGCCTTTAAGATAGGACTCGACTTCAGATTTAGCTTCTGGTTCGTAACGCACCAGCACACTGCGGGCACGTCCGTCAGTGATCAGAAACACAATCGGAGCAATCGATTGATGCAGGCTTTCAAAATGAAAGTCACCCACAACACCGATCACTTTTCCCGACCGGCTTCCATAATCAAACCGTTTCCCGATAGCCTCTTGCGGATTGTCCCACCCGATTCGTTTAACCGCTGATTCATTGAGGATAAAAGCCTCCGTAGAGTCGCTGGCAATTTCCGGATCAAAATCACGTCCGGCGATTATGTTAATGCCCAGCGATGAGAAATAATCATGGTCGACATGAATATCAGCCACACGGATATTCAGTTGCTGCATGGCCCCGTCTATTTCAGCTGTAGTGCCTTGAGAATCAAGCAACCTTCCGGAAGGAACCCGGCTGGCCAATGATACCTGTTTGATCCCCGGTTGTTTTTCAAGCCTGTTCTTCACACTCTCAAACTGATTATAAATTTCATTGCTCGAGGGCAGCACCATGACATTCTCCTTGTTAAACCCCAGGTTTTTGTTACGCATAAAGTCAAGTTGCCCCTGAATTATCCCGACGCTGATGATCAGCGCAATCGAGATGAGAAATTGAAAAACGACCAGAACAGATCGAAAATTGAATTTGCTGCCGGTTGATTTATGTCCGCTTTTCAAAATTACCGCGGGCTCGAAATGTGACAGGTAAAAGGCCGGATAACTGCCTGCCAGAAGGCCGACAAACAAAACCATCCCGATCAAAAGAAACAGGATAAACTGATTGGCTCCGGGGTCGAATGAAATACCTGTGTTTATAAACTGGTTGAAGGAAGGCAGGATCAATACAACGATAAAACAGGCTAGTACCAGGCTTATCAGGGCGAATATGATAGACTCCGTCAGGAATTGGCCCACCAGGGAACGCTTAAACGCTCCCATGACTTTACGTAAACCAACTTCCTTGGCCCTTCTGGCAGACTTGGCCGTGGATAGATTCACGAAATTAATACAGGCAATGATCAGAATGAAAAAAGCGATGATGGTATAAACGTAAATGTACGCCATGTCATTGTTGGCCTCCATCTCAGAGTCAAGATGTGAGTTGAGGTGAATATCCGTGACAGGCATCAGGTGAAGTCGGTTGTAATCCGAGGGGTCATCGGTTGATTCTGCGTCTCTGGGTAGATGCCGGTCAAGAAATGCCGGCAATTGTTCCTCAAGACTGGCAGCATCAACATTATTGGCCAACAGCAGGTAGGTGCCGTAATTATTGCTTCCCCAGTTCTGCATCATGGCTTCCCGGCCAAATAATTGTTCGATCGTGGCAAACGAAGCCATGAACTCCCAATGGAAATGTGAATTATGCGGTATATCTTCGGCGACCCCCGTAACGGTCATGGGCACTGAATAGCCAAAGTTGTTGAAGATGATTTGCTTACCAACCGGATCCTCTTCGCCGAAATATCTCCTTGCGGCAGATTCAGTAAGTACTACCCGGGAAGGCTCGGACAATGCATTCTGCGCATCTCCGGAAATCAATGGCCAGGAGAAAATCTCAAAAATGCTGTTCTCACCAAAGTAGAAATTTTCCTCTTCAATTTTTACATCTTCGTACACCATCAGAGGTCCGCCCCCGTCTGTGATGCGGACGGCTTGGTCAATCATCCCGTCAAAATCATTCTCCAATAACGGTCCGAAAGGAGGGGCGCAATGCCCGAGGTGTAAGGTGGTTTCTCCCTTGTCATTCACCCATTCACGGCTGACCCGATAGATCTGGTCAGCGTTCTCATGGTATTGATCGTAACTCAATTCATCCTGAACATACAGAAGGATAAGAAGTGTGGCGGCCATTCCGGTAGCAAGACCGAGAATATTGATTACAGAATAGGTTTTTTCCTTCCGGATGTTGCGAAGGGCAATCTTGAGGTAATTGAAAAGCATGATGGTTGTTGTTATTGTTGGGTTATTTATAAAGACTTATTTCCTGATATACAGGTTGCATTATTCGAGCAATTCTTTGATTTATTAACTTAAGTAAAGATTTATATAAATGACTATAACTAATTGAATATAAGATATATAACATATTTAATTTTGAATATTAGTTTTATCTGAATTAATTCTCACCATTATCCAAAAAGGCTAAGGAGATATTCGAACAACAAGATCCCCAGGTAAATTATCAGTATCAATAATCCCATCATGATAGCCGCGGCGGTAAGCATTATCCCCCAGGCACTTCCCTGGTGTTTGCCTTCTCCGTAATGATCTGAGAGGAGTTGAATATTTCGTGTATTCGATTTATAGTAAAAATCAAAAATATTCCCGAGGACGGGTATGGCCCCGACTAATCCGTCAACCGCGATGTTCCCCACCATTTTTATTACCACTTTTCCGCTCACGCCGTAGCGGTACATGAGAATTACCAGCATAAATGAGACGATCACAGTGATGCCATTTCCGGCAAATGGAATAAGGTTGAGCAAAGGATCCAGGCCAAACCTGAGGGAAGTACCGGGTACTCTGAATCGTGTATCCATTAAACCGGCCACAGATTTAATCCAGGTGAAGGTCTTATCATTCAAGGCTTCGGGCTTTACTTGTGGCTGTTTTTTATTCATGAGATAACAGTTGCGTAACTAACATAACGAAATCTTAGAGTAATAGTAAAATTGACGTTCGAGATATTATAGATAAGATGAATAGACTTGTCTATGCGAATATTATTTCTGACGTACCAGGGAGGTATCGCGGGGTCAACTCACTCGATACGCTATTTAACGGAAGGACTGTCGAACCTTGGTCATGATATTTACCTTGGATGTCCGGTTAATTCCTTTCTTCATACCAGTCTGGAAAACAGCAAGGTGCATTTGATTCCAATGACTTTTAGGTCTAAGGTTGATATGGCCTGTGTTCATCACATTTACCAAATTGTGAAAGAGTATGATATTCAGGTTATTAATACTCAGTCGTCACGGGATCGCTATTTAGTTATGCTCGCAAAACTTCTCTATGGATTTTCGGCGAAGATTATCCATACCCGACGACAGATGTGCAAGAGTATGGGCGGCCCTTTAGCCGTTTTAACAACGCTGACATCAAAGGGAATTATTGCAGTTAGTGAAGAGGTGAAAAAATCATTAGTTCGTAAGGGCTTTAACAGGCAGCAGATCAGTATTATCCCAAACGGGACACCTGACTCTAAATATGATTGCATCGATGATCAGCATGTAAGTGAACTAAAGGAGATATATAATATAACCGCTTCGGATATTGTGCTGGGAGTTGTATCAAGGTTGAAAGATCAGGGAGATTTAATCAAAGCATTGCCTTATCTTCCGTTTAATGTAAAGGTGATATTTGTCGGAATAAATGAATCGGATATTCAGGCCATCAACCCAGCGGATGTACGTGATCACACACTTTATTTTACAGGAAAGATAGCTTCCAGCGAAGCCTTGGCTCACTATAAGCTTTTCACCATTAAAATACTTCCGAGCAGAATGGAAGGGCTATCCCAGTCATTACTGGAGGCCATGTTTTTGCAAGTACCGGTGGTTGCAACCGCAGAAGGTGGCAATCTCTCCCTGGTGAAGCATGAAGAAAATGGCCTGCTATTCAGTCATAATCACCCGCTGCAATTGGCAATTCAGATTGAGCGCCTGATTCATAACCCCTCCCTAAGGAAGCGTCTAATTGAAAATGCTTCGAAGATGGTGCGTACAAACTATTCAATTAAAAATACCATTATTGCCTATGAGGAATATTTCAAAGAGATTCTCACAGGCTCTGATAGCATCCTTCAGGTTGACCATGTCTTTTCCTAAAAGATTTGGTTTACGTTGCATAATTCTCCGGAAACCTATTTTCTTTGTATTCGTATGCAAATCAACCGCCTGTTCACCTCAATCCAGGGTATACTGATTATTGCCCTGGTGCTTCGCCTTGTAGCTGCCCTCTTTTCAATCGGGTATGCGTTTCATGATGATCACTTTGATGTACTGCGTGTGGCCGAAGCCTGGACGGAAGAGGTAGGACATTATATCAACCGTTCCGAACCTCCGAAACACAGCATGCTTTATGCCGGGATAACGGCTGTCTTCCTCAAAATGATAAAGGTGGCAGGGGTTTCTGATCCGATTCTGAAGGCACTTTTCCTTCAATTGATTCATGGCCTCTATTCTTTACTGATCGTTTACCTGGGCTATTTGATCACTGACCGGATTAGTAACCGTAAGAATGCCCTCAGGGTAGCCCTTATTTTATCCGTTCTATGGTTTATGCCGTACCTGGGAGTGAAATTTATGGCAGAAATCGTTTGTCTTCCACCACTGATGTATGCGTTTTACCTGTTTCTGAAGGAGGAAAACCAGGGCATTGGCAAATGGCTCATTATAGGCCTTATGATCGGCTTGTCTTTTTCTGTTCGCATGCATATCGTTCTCATTGCTGGAGGCTTAGGCCTGGTGCTCCTTTACCAGCGTAAATTCAAGGCTATCATTCTGATTGTACTCTCCTTTATCGTGACAACCTTAGTGATCATTGGGATTCCCGACATGCTATTCTTCAGTTATCCGTTTGAATATGTCGTTAATTATTTCGCTTACAACAGTGAGAATGCCAATGAATACGTATCCGGTGGATACTTCAAATACCTGGGCACAACGGCCGGATTTCTGGTGCCTCCGGTGAGCCTTATGTTGTTGTGGGGTTATGGCCGATCCTTTAAGATCAACCCGGAGATGTTTTTGGGTGTACTACTTTTTTTTATTGTTCATTCGATATTCCCCAATAAGCAGGAGCGTTTCATTTTACCGATGTTTCCGTTTCTGATCATTCTTGGTTTAATCGGTTGGGAGAGCTTCAGGGAGGGCTCCTCTTTTTGGCAAAGAAAATCTCACTTACTGAAAGGTTTCTGGGTGTTTTTCTGGTCGATAAATCTTCTGGCCGGATTTTTTATGTCGTTGAATTATACAAAGAAGGACCGGATTGCACCATTGCATTTTCTGGGTAAACAGGAGAATATTTCCACGGTCTTACTGGAAGGCAGGCAAGGCGGATTGAAGCAACCACCTGCGTTTTATTTAGGTGAGCCTTCCCTGGATTACAGCCATCTCGATTTAGACTTTATGGGTCTTCAGCATTATTCGGATGATCCGGCTTCTTTACCCAAAGAGGTACGGCTTATTTATACCATTGACCGGAATAAGTCGCTGGATTCGCTTTGGCAGGAATTTGACCGGATGAACAGGATGCCTCAATATGTCGCATTTTATCGGGCGGATTCACTGGATCAGCGTATGACAGACCTTTTACTCAGAATGCCTGATACTGAACTGGAATACCTGCAAACCATAGAGCCTTCCATGCTTGACAAACTCCTGAATTTCTTCAATCCACGAATTCACAAACGAAATACTGTGCAGGTATATCGAATCAGGAAGAGAGATTAGTAAATCAGTGCTCGTTGTTCCGCGATGGTTTCGCTTTCCATGTAATCA
>CAYGOW010000096.1:1045-2802 GCA_964351425.1 uncultured Roseivirgaceae bacterium | reverse complement strand
GAAAATCCTGAAGGGCATTGTTGAATGCCTGAATTGACTCCAGGTCCAGGTGGTTGGTAGGTTCATCCAGCAGCAGGAAGTTAGCGCCCGCCAGCATCATTCGGGAAACCATACACCTTACTTTTTCGCCCCCGCTCAGGACGGTACATTTTTTAAATACCTCTTCACCCGTAAAGAGCATCTTGCCCAGGAATCCGCGAATATACACCTCGTCTTTATCCCCCTCCGCATACTGGCGCAACCAGTCGATGAGATTCAGGTCCTGTGTAAAGTATTTGTCGTTTTCGTTAGGAAGAAATGCCGTGGTAATCGTCTGGCCAAAGGTAAATTTTCCCGATGCAGGCTTTTCCTCCCCGCTCAGAATGGAATAGAAAGCACTCGTGGCTAATGAATCCTTGCTGATAAGTGCAATCTTATCTCCTTTATTAACCATCATGTCCACATTGGAGAATAATGTCTTTCCCTCCCGCGAATGGGATAGTCCTTCTACCTGCAATATCTGGTCTCCGGCAGGTCTGTTTTGCGTGAAAATGATAGCCGGGTACCGCCGTGTTGATGGCTGAATATCATCCAGGTTAATTTTATCAAGTAGCTTCTTCCGGCTGGTTGCTTGTTTGGATTTTGATGCGTTGGCACTGAATCGCGCAATAAATTCCTGTAATTCCTTTTTCTTTTCTTCAGCTTTCTTATTGGCACTTGAGCGCTGTTGCAAGGCGAGTTGACTGGACTGATACCAGAACGAGTAATTACCGGTAAATAACCGTACCTGTTTGAAATCAATATCCACAATGTGGGTACAAACTGTATCCAGAAAGTGTCTGTCGTGGGATACAACAATGACGGTATTCTTAAAATCCAGTAAAAAATCCTCCAGCCAGGAGATGGTCATGATATCCAGGTCGTTGGTAGGTTCATCCAGGATCAGAATATCCGGATTCCCAAATAATGCCTGCGCCAGTAGCACGCGGACTTTCTGGGTTCCGTTAAGGTCTTTCATCATCATGTAATGAAGGCCTTCATCAATGCCCAGACCGGAAAGGAGGGAGGCTGCATCAGATTCGGCATTCCAGCCGTCCATTTCTGCAAATTTCTCTTCCAGTTCAGAAGCCTTTATCCCGTCTTCTTCATTAAAGTCTTCTTTGGCATAAATAGCTTCTTTTTCTTGCATCACTTTCCATAAGGAAGAATGCCCCATCATTACAGTATGCAGGACTAAATGATCGTCAAAGGCATAGTGGTTCTGGTTAAGAACGGCCATACGCTTTCCTGGTTCAATGGAAATGTGTCCCCCCGTCGGATCCTGTTCTCCCGATAAAATTTTCAGAAAAGTGGATTTTCCGGCTCCATTCGCTCCAATTACTCCATAACAATTGCCATGAGCAAATTTAATATTGACTTCATCGAAGAGAATTCTTTTGCCAAACTGCAGGGATAAATTATTTGCCGCGATCATAATACTGTGGGATTAACTAATAAGCCCGCAAAGGTAAGTTAATTTTTAACAAAGCGCAGCCATCATCGCTAAATATCATCTTTTCAGGACTTTATGGTAGCGCCAGGATTGCCCATCAAAAATTCCAATAATATAAATTCCGTCAGGTAATGGCATCATATATTTCCCGATACTCGCCCAACTTGAATCGGATGTTACCTCTTCTAAAACTTTAACACCTTGAAGGGTATGGATGCGCATGACGAGGCGTTGCTGATCGGCTGTCTGTGAGGAAGATGCCAAGGGTCGATAATATGTTTTATGA
>CAYGOW010000096.1:0-973 GCA_964351425.1 uncultured Roseivirgaceae bacterium | reverse complement strand
TGTACCAGGCATGGCGGTATTCTTCCACACTGGTCCAGACAATTTCATATCCCTGCGAACCCCGGTCAAGGCGGTATTCTTTAAGAACCACAGGTAACACCTGATCATGATTGGGTTGGTTCATGGTATGTTCACCGGGAAAATACACCCAGGTGAAATCATCATATTGGCCACCTGTTCCAACCAGTTGCAGAGAAGAGTTCACCGGACTATCGGTTTCTTCCATAACGCCAATATCGGTACTGGTTACACCCCTGGCAGGTCCGTCAAGGGCTGTCAGCGTTCCTTCGTAACTCAGAAATTGGATGAGTCTAAGCCGGTAGGTCAGGGCGATGCCGTCTGCCGCCCCGTTTTGAATGCCCCGAATCATGGCTGTGACGTAAGTATATCCCTCCGGGTCATGGTACCCTGTTTCCCATGCATCACCCGTCGATTGCTTATATACCAGGCCATTATTGCCATTGTATAAATGGAGGGAAAAGAAAGGTAACTGATCCAGGTACTGGTCCGCAATAACCAGTTCAATAAATTCATTCGTATCGGTGCTTTCATTATCGTAGTGGATCTCATTGATCCATGCTTTGGGTGCCAGATAAGGACCTTCCTTGCCTTGTAGGTAAACGGATTTTTGAGTATCCGAACTGGTAAATGATATCGAATCATCGTAGATCCTGCCGGAATCTGTCCCTGGATGAAATCTTAGATATAGCGTATCCGGATGGAAAAAATCATTGGCAAGTGGAACCTGATGCGTACCTGTATCAAAAAAGGAGGAAAAGGCAGCATCAAAACTTCCTTCGAACCCTTCCGGAATGGTAATGAATAAGTCTTCATACAGATTCGCGCCAGCGATGACAACCGGTTCAATAAGGCTGACCATTCCTGCCGGAATTTGCCCAAAATTCAGGCTATCCCTGCCGAAGTGTTTGATCACAGGATCTTTGGTAAACTCCTGTCCTGTATTAAGGGAACC
>CAYGOW010000095.1:7169-10709 GCA_964351425.1 uncultured Roseivirgaceae bacterium | reverse complement strand
CCACCAAATCACTCACGGGGAAGTACCGCGTGCCATTGAGCATGATCCAGTCAATATTCAGTCCGAAATCAGTAAACTGAATTTCATTGGAAGCCGATCCCAGGTACGTCGTAGGGGCATTGGTTTCCTGTCGTAAATACTGAATCTCAACCCCGGCCCGATTGGGTATATGAAACTCTATGCCAGCTCCCCAGCGAAAACCATCCTGGATGGTGCCATCAAAAAAACGGTTATTGGAAAAATAGGAATCCACCCGGTTTTTAAAAACATATCCGGCATAGGTATTCAATCTTACTTCCTGTCCTGAGGCTATTCCTGCCATGCCGGCAAGAAGCATAATGAGTACTAATTTTTTCATCGAACTAAATTTGAATTCTGAAAAGAGACTTTGATATAAATAAATCTACAGCGACTTCTGAGCCGAAAATTACTAAAATACCTGAATATCCTTCTCACATTCACTAGTTTATATGGCAAAATAAATTCACTCATATGACAAATCCATCATTACTGATTTTTGACGTCAACGAAACCTTACTGGACATGCAGCCACTTGCTGCCCGGGTGAATGCGTTGTTAAATAATCAAAATGGGTTTACTATCTGGTTTCCCTCCCTGCTACACTATTCTCTCGTGGAAACAGTAACCAATTCCTACCATGATTTTTCCGAAGTGGCCCGGGCTACCCTGGCGATGACGGCCAAAATGATGGGCATCGATTGCTCAACCGACGAAATCCGTTCCACTTTGGCGGTAATCGCTACATTGCCTCCCCATCCCGATGTACAACTGGCTTTGTCGCAAATGAAGAACAATGGATATCGTATGGTTGCCCTGACCAATGGCAAGCCAGATATCGCCATGAAACAATTGAATTTTGCCGGCTTGACCGACTTATTTACGGATGTTTACAGTGTGGAGGCGGTCCGCAAGTATAAACCGGCAGGTGCCCCGTATCGCTTTGTACTCGAAGAGCAGCAGGTTGACCCGGAGAATGCTTTGATGGTAGCAGCGCACGGCTGGGACATTGCAGGCGCACAGCGGACTGGTATGCAAACGGCGTTTATTGAACGTTCAGGTAAATCTCTCTTCCCATTAGCCAAAAACCCTACCTATACCTGTCGTAACTGTGAGGAATTGGTGGCAAAGCTAACGACCCGCTAATTTTTCAGAGAGTCGAGGTAATTCTTCATTTCAGAAAGGAAGTAACGGATATCCTCCTGCTGAAGGTCCCCGAGGACCGAAAGCCGAAACGTCGACGATTTAGCCCCTTTACCCGGATAAATAGTAATCCCGCGCTCATACAAATAATCATGCATCCTGTCAAAGTCATACCCGGCGAGGTTGGGTTCAATCACAGCAAGTAATATCTTTGATTGCTGTTCGTAAGGCAACAGGAAAGTAAATCCCATGTCCTGAAGGCCTTCGACCATCATCTCCCAGTTACCAGCATAGCGCTCCCACCGGTTTATCTCACCTTCCTCAAAATATTCATCGATGGCCTGACGCAATGCATATGCCACCTGCACCGGCGGAGTAAACTGCATTTGTCCGGTTTTTTCAAACCCAACGTATTGGTTGTATATGTTGAAATAAAAGGAACGCTGATTCTCCTTTAATTTGGTCAGCAAGGCTTCTTTAAATATCACAAAGACCATCCCCGCCATGCCCTGAATACATTTATTGGACGAAGATATCAGGTATTCCGCACCCCACTCCGTGATATTGATGGGTATTCCTGCGTAACTACTCATACAATCAACAATCACCTCCACGCTATGCGCATGGGCGATATCACAAATTTCCTGCACGGGATTGAGCATCCCTGTCGTGGTTTCATGATGCACCACTGCCAGGTGGGTTATGTCCGGATTCTCCTTCAATAAATTCTCAATCAACTTCGTATCCGGATAATCCCCATAGGCCATTTCGTAACGAATCGCCGGGATCCTGAATGCTTCCGCCATTTTAACCATTCGCGTGCCATAGGCCCCATTCTCAACCACCAGCACTTTGCCATGTTCAGGCACGGCGGAGGTAAGCGCAGCTTCCAGTCCGCCCGTACCACTCGCTGCAAAAATAGCTGCCACATACTCCTCCTCTCCATGGACGACTTTCACAAGGTCTTCCTTGATGCTGTCCAGCAATTGCCCGAATTCGGTTTCACGCGGACAAATATCCGGGACAACCATCGCTTCCTTAACCGTATAGGTCGTGGTAGCCGGACCGGGATTCAACAATATTTTTCGTTCAATTTGCTTCATGATACTGGAGGATTTTTCCACACCCAAAATTTTCTCAACGCCATAAAATTACGGTATATCAAAAAGATAATGGTAAGGATGAGATAGATTGATAGGACGGGATAGAGATAAACAGCCGATGCAGTAGTTAAATACATTCCGGCTATCAGAGCGAGTGGCACCAATGGATCTGTTTGGCGTTCCTTGCCATCAATCAGGTGCCCGGTCATCAGCCGGCCAATGTACAAACTCGCATAAAGCGTGACCACAATGCTTACCTGGAGAATGGAAAGGAGCAGGCTACCGGTAAAGCAAACAACCACCAATGCCAGCCCGAAAAACCAAAGGCCCGGACCTACCGCGTTCAAGCGAATGAGCGTTTTGACAAAGGTAAGCAGTCCGCCAAACGCAGTCAGCACCAATACCCACTCAATGAGTGACAGCCGTAACAATAGCTCCTGCTCGTATAATCCACGTATTCCGCTGAAATATCCTAACACGATCAGCAGACAGCTTAACAATACACCTTCCAGGGATCCCAGTCGTTCAAAAATCAACCAACCTGTCCGGAATTGCTCATAAAAAACAATGGTGTGGGCCAGGTAGGAGAACAGGAGCACCACAGCGATTAACCAACTATTCGTGACACTAAAAAGTGAAAACAGAATGAACACAATCAGCCCGTTATTGAAAGCATCCAAATAATGATCGCAGAATTCTCCGAGCGCAGAACCGGTTTTGGTGCGTTTGGCCTGTGCCCCGTCCAGGTGGTCACCGACGAGGTACCCAAAAAGTAAAACAGGAATGATCAGGTAGTTCCACTCTCCCAACCAGTGCTTCTGAATCGCCAGCAGGAAAGCAAGATAAACCAGCATATTGGAAAAAATCGTGATGATATTGGCAGGAAGTCCCCAGGGCAGGAAATCCACCAACGGGGTCACAAAGACCCGCTTAAAAAGCGGCGTCAACAGCGAATAATCTTTACATCTGTATTCGTAAGGGCGCATATTTGCAGGCAAATTAAACGAAAATGCCCCTTAACTATGGATTTACCCTGCAATTATTTGCGCATTCCTGAGCGAATGTTCATTAAATATTATCTTTGCAGGCAATGAAAAAAACCACACAGTTTAAAAAGATGCTCCAGTCCGACAAACTGGAATTTATCATGGAGGCCCATAACGGCCTTTCGGCAAAAATTGTTGAACAAACAGGTTTCAAGGGAATTTGGGGAAGCGGTCTTTCCATATCCGCTGCCCTGGGGGTCCGCGACAACAACGAAGCGAGCTGGACGCAG
>CAYGOW010000095.1:0-7159 GCA_964351425.1 uncultured Roseivirgaceae bacterium | reverse complement strand
GCGATTGGTCCGAAACCTGGAACAGCGTAATATCGGTGCGGTTTGCATCGAAGACAAGCTATTCCCAAAAACCAATTCATTTATCGGTGGCGAAAACCAGCCGCTTGCCGACATTGATGAATTCAGCGGAAAAATTAAAGCGGCCAAGGATACCCAGACCGATCCGGATTTTTCAGTAGTGGCACGTCTGGAAGCCTTTATTGCCGGATGGGGACTCGATGAAGCCTTGCGCAGGGCGGATGCCTACCATTCGGCTGGGGCAGATGCCATCTTGTGTCATAGCAAACGGGCCGACTCTTCCGACGTGGATGCCTTCATGAAAGAATGGGGAAACCGTTGTCCGGTGATTGTCGTGCCAACAAAATACTATACCACCCCCACAGATCATTTCCGTGACCTGGGTATCAGCCTGGTGATCTGGGCCAACCACAACATGCGTGCGACGATCAAAACCATTCAGGAAACGAGCGGACGGATATTTAAGGAGGAATCCCTGGTCAATGTCGAGCCGCACATTGTCAGTGTCAGTGAAGTATTTCAGTTACAGGGGGCTGACGAACTGAAAGAAGCGGAGAAGAAATACCTGCCCACTTCCGGCAAGACCGTCAACAGCATTATCCTTGCCGCAAGTCAGGGATCATTAGGCGCATTAACAGCGGATAAACCTAAAACCCTGCTGGAGGTTCATGGCAAATCGCTGCTCCAGACGCAGATGGACGAGTACAATAAAATGGGCATCAAGGATATCGCGGTGGTGCGCGGATTTGAAAAAGACAAAATAGCATTCTCCAACATCACCCCAATCGATAATGACGAATTCCAAAGTACCAAGGAATTGTACTCCCTGTACCTGGCCAAGGACAAGATATCTGAGAATACTGTGATAAGTTATGGTGATATCATCTTCAAGCCCTACGTGCTCCATGAATTATTGAATGACACAAACGATATCACCATCATCGTAGACGCCGATGCGGAAGCAGGCGGTATAAACAAAGATTACGTCGAGGCAAATACAAAATACAACCGGGAAAACTTCCGCGGCACGGCGAAATTTCAAAAGATGTCGTACAGCATGGACGAAAAAAATATTTACGGAGAATTCATCGGCCTCTGGAAGGTAAATAAGAATGGAGCGACTGTGGTAAGAGAGGCACTGGATGTACTTGCTCAGCAGGATAACTTCAATCAGATGACCTGTGCAGATCTTTTCAATTTGATTTCGAAGGATCATGCCATAGCCGTGAAATACATCAGCGGTGCCTGGCTCGACATTGATACACTGGTCGATTATCAGGAAGCCGGTAAACTACACTTGTAATTATGCTCGATACTCAATCATTTGGCAGCGAACTTAAAAAGCTTGGATTTGACTTTTACAGCGGAGTCCCGTGTTCATTTCTCAAGTACCTGATCAATTATGCGATCAACTCGTGTGATTATGTCATGGCAGCGAATGAAGGGGATGCGGTTGCCACTGCTGCCGGGGCTTACCTGGGAGGTAAAAAATCGGTGGTCCTGATGCAAAACTCGGGGCTTACCAATGCCACATCGCCTCTGACATCCCTTAATTATTCTTTTCGGTTGCCTGTTCTCGGGTTTGTAAGCCTGCGCGGGGAAGAAGGACTTGGTGACGAACCGCAGCACGAGCTGATGGGTCAAATTACCGGGGATATGCTGTCGCTCATGCAGGTAAACTGGGAATACCTCTCGACGGATATGACGGAAACGATGGAGCAACTGCAACGCGCCAATGCGTCGATTGAACGGGGTGAAACATTCTTCTTCGTTGTCAAAAAAGGGACATTCGGAGAAGTTTTACTCAACGATCAGGGATTGAATGAAGTCAAAAATGAGCGTGCATTTAAATCTTCAGCACCTCCCTCGCTTCCTTCAAGAACTGAAGCATTGTCAACGATACTGGAGAATGCAGATAAGGATACGGTGTTCCTTGCCACCACCGGAAAGACCGGGCGGGAGCTCTTTGAAGTGGATGACCTGCCCAACAACCTGTATATGGTAGGCTCGATGGGATGTATCAGCGCAATGGCTTTAGGCCTTGCCCTGGCACGTCCGGATAAAAATGTTGTTGCCATTGACGGCGACGGCGCGGCCCTGATGCGACTGGGCTCGTTTGCCACCAATGCCTATTACAGTCCGCCGAACCTGATCCATATTCTCCTGGATAATAATACCCATGACTCTACTGGCGGACAAGCCACGGTATCACATACGATTTCATTCTCCGATATTGCCACGGCATCCGGGTATACACAGACTATTGAAGCTACTACATCGGCCGATCTGCAGAAGGCGATGGATGATTGGAAGGAGAACAAAAAACTGACTTTTGTTCACCTGCGCATTTCGAAAGGATCCCCAAAAACATTGGGAAGGCCGACGATTAAACCCTACGAGGTGAAAGAGCGCTTAATGAAATTTATTGGTTCATGAGTACTGTGAGTACAGCGGTCATACTCGCGGCGGGATTAGGCAGCCGCCTTAAAGACCGAACAAAAGACAAGCCAAAGGCATTTATTGAGATTGACCAGGAGTCGCTTATTGAACGATCTGTCAAAAATCTCAGCGAGGCCGGTATCGAACGGATTATTATCGGGACGGGTTATCTTCATCAACAATTTGATGCGCTGATCAACAAGTATCCGATAATCACCACTCATAGAAACACAGAGTTTGCCAGCACCGGAAGCATGTATACCCTGTTTCTAATGCGGCATTTAATTGCCGAGCCATTCCTTTTGCTTGAAGCAGACCTGCTCTATGAAAAGCGGGCATTACGGGAAATCCTTTCACATCCGGAACAGAATATTATCCTGGCCAGCGGACAGACGCATTCCAATGATGAAGTGTACATCCAGGCAGATAAAAATAATTTGCTGGAGAATATGTCAAAGGACAAGAAGGACCTTACCCATATTTCGGGCGAACTCGTGGGTATCAGTAAAGTCTCTGTAGCTGCATTCAGTGCAATGTGTGAATTTGCCAGGCGTGCGTATGCGGCAGATAAGAAGGAAATTCATTATGAGGATGATTTTGTGGGAATATCCTCCACCGAACGCCTGTTCGTGCATAAAATTGATGATCTTGCCTGGTGTGAGATTGACGATGAGCAACACCTGGAACGGGCGCTCAATAAGATTTACCCCTTGATCAGAAACAGGGACGCCGGATGAAATCAATTCCCGCCGATATTGATACATTGATTTTTGATTTTGACGGAACCATAGCGGACACCATGGAGCTGGGAATACGCATATCCAATGCCCTGGCTCCTCGATTTGGCTACCAGCAGATTGAATCCAAAGAACATCTGAATTCCCTCCGGAATAAGACGACACAGGAAGCCATTCGGGCCATCGGCATCGCAAAATATAAGATCCCCCTGATTGCCAGCAAATTCCGAAAACAGCTGCATCGGGATATTGCTTCCCTGGAAGCGCAGCAAGGTGTAAAATCAATGATTGAAACATTATCCCCTACCTATCGCATGGGAATTGTCTCATCAAATTCATCGAAAAACATTCAATCTTTCCTTTCTGCCAATGACCTCACACGGCACTTTCTCTATTTCTCCACAGGCATAAGTTTATTCAGGAAACACGTAACTTTGAACCAGATTATTCGGAAAAATTCAATCAGGAAGGAGCAGGTTTTACTCATTGGTGATGAGACCAGAGATGTAGAAGCGGCCAAAAAAGCCGGTGTCGCCGTAGTGGCTGTGTCGTGGGGGTTCCATTCTCCAGAAGTGCTTGCTGCCAGTGAGCCCGACTTTTTGATCCATTCACCGGAGGAGCTCATCGCACTGCTTGTTCAGTGATTTACGAAGTGGTATGAAAGCACGAATCAAATACTTTTTACTCTATGGTCTTTTCTGGCTTGTATTTTTTGTCTTTGCCAGGCTCATGTTTCTGGTGTATCAGTTCGATAAAACCTCCGACCTGGATGTAAGTGATTTCTTTCTGATCTTTCTTCATGGCATTCGGCTTGACTTGTCCACCATGGGTTACTTCATGCTAATCCCGGGGATTCTCCTTTCCCTTTACACGTTTTTCAGCAGCCGTGTGCTGTCCGTACTACTGAATGCCTACACAGGATTTCTCCTATTCATCGTGGTATTCATCGTGGTGCTTGATATGGAACTTTATTCGCACTGGGGATTCAGATTAGATGCTACGCCATTGATGTATGTCGGCAAAGAAGCCGCAGGATCCGGGGAAGTCCTTACGACGATCCTGCTCGTATCCCTGTGGTTTATCATTTTTGCAGGCTTTGGCTATTCATTCCTGAAGCTGTATTCTCCGGGTATAGCTTCGCTAAAAAAAGGCAGCTGGCCTACCGCGCTGGTATTGCTTCTTTTGACCGGTAGTCTGATCGGCCCGATACGTGGTACAACCGGCGTGGCTCCCATCAATACAGGTACAGTTTATTTCCATGATACTAACTTATATGCTAATCATGCCGCGGTAAATGTGGCTTGGAATACCGGGTATGCTCTGCGCAAACTGAACCAGCTGCAGTACCCAGGCAATTATTTTGACGCGAACAAAACGCAGTCTTATTTTGATTTACTTTATCCGGAGAATTCAACGGATTCTCCCAAAGTAATTAACGGAGACAAGCCAAATGTTATCATCATAATCCTTGAGAGCTATACCTTCAAATTCATTGAAGCCCTTGGTGGTGTAGAAGGAGTTACGCCAAATATAAACCGCCTGGTCAGGGAAGGAATCCTGTTTGACAATTTCTACTCCTCCGGAGATCGGACGGATAAAGGGATTGTTTCAGTACTCAATGGGTACCCTACACAACCCTTAACTTCCATTATCAAATTCCCCAAAAAGACCCAATCCCTTCCTTTCCTTAACAAGGATTTTAAGGCAATGGGATACCAGACAGAATTCACCTACGGATACAATATTGACTACGCGAATTTCAGGTCCTATCTCACCAATGCCCGGTTTGATCATATCACGCATAGTCAGGATTTCCCACCGGAGTTGAATACCTCCAAATGGGGTGTTCATGATCATTTTGTCTTCAATAAATTTTTTGATGAGGCCCAGGAGGCCCGGCAGCCATTTTTTAAAATCATGATGACCCAGAGCAGTCATGAACCTTTTGAAGTCCCCATGGAAACTGTCATTGAAGGGGAAGACGAGGAATCGATGTTCCTGAACTCGGCCTATTATACCGACAAAAGCCTGGGAGAATTTATTGAGAAGGCCAAAGACACCGATTGGTGGAAAAATAGCTGGATCATTATTACGGCGGACCATGGTCATTACATGCCCGGGAATGGCGGGTTGGATAACCCCGATCGCTTCAAGATTCCGATGTTATGGCTTGGTGGCGCTCTGAATGTACGGGATACGGTCATTCACACGTACGGTACCCAAACGGATATTGCCAATACCGTTCTTGGCCAATTGGGCCGGCATGACAGAGAATTTATCTTCAGCAACGACATGCTTTCTCCGGATTATGATGACTTTGCTGTTTTTGTCTTCAACAATGGGTTTGGGTTTCTCGACCACGACAAAAAAATCGTTTATGACAACACAGGCGCGAAGTATTTGACCAGAGAAGGAAACGTATCAGAGCAGGATGCCGAACTTGGTAAAGCCTATATGCAGACGTTATTTAACGACTTCAATGCGCGTTGATCCTAATCATTTAAACCGAAGGTAGTTTCCAGGGTTTCCGATAGTCCGGAGTAATTAAGTCATTGGCCTGAGTATTCTTCCCGAAATTCTTTTTCACAGGATCCCATGTGACTTGTCCGCCTGTACGTAAGGCAATGTTTGCCATATGCCCGTACATAGCCACCAATCGCCCATTCTCCACGGTACAATTCGGATCTTTTCGTGACTTGATACAGTCAAGAAAGTTTTTCATATGTTCTTCGTGGTAGCTCCTGCCCCCCTGATCCGGCATGGCAGGGACTTTGAATTTTCCATCCGACACTTCCGGATGTAGCTCCCATCCTTCCCGATTGGCAAAAATTGTGGCATCATTACCAATGAAGGCAAGGCCATACTGTTTGCCGTACGGACCTGTTCCAAGTCCGGCCGTATGTTCCCAGGTCAGGGAATAATCCTTCATTTGCCAGCTGACACTCATGGTATCAAAGGTTTCATGCGCATGATCGGGGAAGGAAAAATTACCCCCTGTGGCCACAGCACTGATGGGTTCGTAGGTAACATCATTGGCCCATAATCCCATATCGATGAGATGAACGCCCCAGTCGGTCATTAAGCCCCCGCCGTAATCCCAGAACATCCTCCAGGACCCATGAAAACGAGAAGCATTGAATGACCTGTCCGGTGCTGGTCCGAGCCACATGTCGAAATCCACACCTTCGGGAGGTGCACTGTCTGGTACAACAGGGCGACCGGTTCCATACTCAAAGTTTGCCCAGATATTGACTTTACGAAGCTGGCCGATTCCTCCGCCTTTGATCATATCCATGATTTTCTGCCAATGTGTGCCACTTCGTTGTTGCTGCCCTACCTGAACAACCCGATTGTATTTCCGGGCCGCAGACACCATGATGTCAAGCTCGGTAATGCTGTTGGCCATTGGTTTTTCGACATAGACATCCTTCCCGGCTTCACAAGCAGCCACCATGGTGAGGCAATGCCAGTGATCAGGCGTACCGATAATGACCGCATCAAGGTCAGGATGTTCCAAAAATTTCCGGAAGTCCTTATAGGTAGCAGGTGCTGTTTCCTGATATTCCAGGACCGTTTTTTTCTTATCAGCGAGAACGGCATCATCGATATCGCACAAAGCAACACATTCTGCCTCGGGCTGCTTAATGGCATTCGTCAGATTATAAAACCCCATGTTTCGTGCGCCGATAAGACCAATCCTTATCTTATCACTCGGGGCGATGGATCGTTTGGCGGCTTTGACAATGGCAGGGTCAACAGTAATGGCACCCAGGCCAAAAGTAAACAAGCCGGCTTGCTGGAGAAATTTTCGTCGGTTGGAAGTCATCAGAAGAATAGTTGGTTAGAAACAAGATAAAAAAAATCCTGCATCCAGCCACACTGTGCTACTGGCGGATTAATCGTTTTAATTGTACTTCGTCACCGGTTATGATCCGAATAAGGTAAAACCCTTGTTCGAGTCCGGA
>CAYGOW010000094.1:9665-10712 GCA_964351425.1 uncultured Roseivirgaceae bacterium | reverse complement strand
TATTGAAAGATGCAGCAGCCGCTGCCATCTACGGAGCACAAGCTGCTAATGGTGTTGTAATCATTACTACCAAAAAAGGAAAAAGAAACCAGACGAGCCTTAACTTCGGTTATCAGCGTGGATGGGTGAAGCCTTTTGATTTGTACGATGTGATGAATGCGCAGCAGTTTGCTGAAATCAAAGAAGAAGCTTATTTGAATAACCCTTCGCGGGATGTAAATGATGCCTATGCGCAGTTTGGAAACCCGAACGATCCGGGATCCCTGACGCCTGAAGATTGGCCTGATTTACTCTTCCGCACAGGTGATATTGAAATTTACAACCTGACCTTGTCAGGCGGGGATGAAAAAACAGATTTTTACATCTCTGGTTCATACGAAGCACAGGAAGGTCAGGTTATTAAGTCTGACTGGGATCGTGCCAACCTACGTATCAACTTAGGCCATAATCTGACAGAAAAACTACGTGTTAGCACAAACTTATCATTGGCTCGCCAACATTACTTTGGTTCAATTGCCAACGGTAACTTTGTTAACGGACCATTTCAGTCAGCATTTGTGTCGCAACCGAATTCACCCGCACGTGATCCTGAAACAGGAGAATACAACCCGTATCCTGCTCACCTGCCAGAAACTGGTGCAGGTCACAACTTTAACTACAACATCCTTCAGGGTGTAAATGAAGAGCGTCGTGAATCATACATCGTTCAGTCGATTGCTAGTATGACGTTATCTTATAAAATCCTTCCTTCACTGACTGCTCAGGCATTTGGTGGATTGGATTTCCAGGATAGCCAGTCAATCAACGAACGTCCTGCTACGATTCCTGCATTCTCTGGATTTGGCGGACAGACGTCTGTAACTAACAACCGGTATGTAAACTACAACCTGAACGGAACATTGTCTTACAATGAGAAGTTTGGTGATCATACGGTCAGCGCCCTTGCTGGTTATGAATTCAAGGAAGAAATTGTAACAAGTGAAAACGCAACAGGACGTGGATTTGCAAGCCCTGAGTTCCGACTTTTAGGAGACGCTGCGAACCCAC
>CAYGOW010000094.1:6327-9655 GCA_964351425.1 uncultured Roseivirgaceae bacterium | reverse complement strand
TCAACGGAACATGGACATCTTATCGTCGTAACTCCGTATTTGGAAAGGTGACTTACGATTATCAAGGAAAATATCTTGTGAATGGTACTATTCGTCGTGACGGTAATAGCCGTTTCGGTAGCAATAACCGTTTTGGTACTTTCTGGGCAGTTGGTGCAGCATGGAGAATCACACAAGAATCATTCATGGATGGAGTTTCCTTCTTCGATGATTTGAAGCTTCGTGCCAGCTGGGGTGTTCTTGGAAACGCCAATGGTATTGGTAACTTCTCTGCACTTGGTTCATATGCCGGTGGTCCTCAGTATAATGGAAACCCAGGACAGCGTCCGATCCGTCTTGCGAATGACTTGTTGTCATGGGAACGGGAGGAGCAGATTACTTTAGGATTGGATTTTGCTATCCTTGGAAGCCGCATATATGGTGCTGTTGATTTCTGGCGTTCAGATACAGAGGATCAATTGTTTAGCATTCCTTTGCCTTCTGATTCAGGATTTGGTTCAATTACTGGAAACGCAGGTAGTGTTCGTAACCAGGGTATCGAAATCGAAGTGGGTGGTGTGATCGTCGACCAGGGTGGATTCCGCTACAGCTCTGATTTCAACATCAGTTTCCAGGAGAATGAATTGACTGAATTACCTAACGGAGACGAGCGAATTGGTAACACACTTATTGTAGGTGAGCCAATTAACTTCATCTATGGTGTGCCTTATGCTGGGGTTAACCCGGCGAATGGTAAAGCCATGTGGTATGATTCACTCGGTGTACCTGTTTACAATGTTCAGGAACGAGATGGACGCGTTTTGGGAAGCACTATTCCTTCCACTTTTGGTGGTTGGGCGCACAACTTCTCATACAAAGGCATCACGCTTGAGGTATTTTTCCAATATTCTTTGGGACACATTACTTTCCTGGGTGACCTTTACAACCTGGCGTACTCTGGAGCAACCAACGATAACCAGTTGGTTTCACAGTTAGAGAGATGGCAGGAGCCTGGTGACATCACCAACGTGCCTATTGCAGTTGATGGTGGACAAGTCGATGGTTTTGACCAGCGATTCCCGGGATTTGCCCCAAGCCGTTTCGTGGATGACGGAGGATATGTCCGGCTGAAGCAGGTGACGCTTGGTTACGAATTACCAGTTTCTGTGTTGAACAGAATCGGGTTGAAACGTCTGTATGTCTTTGCTCAGGGATTGAACCTGCTTACATGGACGAAATACAGTGGTATTGATCCTGAGGTTGTGGAATTCCAGAATAACGCTGGTGGATCTAGTTATGGAACGTATCCTAACGGTCAGCAGCTTACTTTGGGTGTAAACATTGGTCTATAAAATTGAGAATTATGAAAATATATAATAAACTATTTGTAGGAGCCCTGGCAATAGTCATGCTGGTTTCCTGTGAAGACCAACTCGACGTTCAGCCAAAAGATCAGATCACTCCGGAAGTGGCGTTATCTGATTTGGATGGCTATGAAGCCGTGTTATTCTCGGTTTACCGAAGAATGCATGATTTTGGCTACTATGGTCAGACCATGCTTCTTGACGCGGAGGCGTTGGCAGATAACCTGGAAATTGTAAATAACACAGGTCGATATACTGGTGAGATCGTTAACTCCATTGGTTCACACGTGGACATCTGGGGTCGTTATACAGCGATTAACGAAGCCAATACAGTTATAGCAGGTGTCCCTGATTTAGCAGATGGAACAGAAGCCGCGAAGAACAGAATATTGGGTGAGGCCCTTTTTCTGCGTGCGTTGATGTACCACGATCTTTCTAAAGCCTACGGCTATGAGCCTGGCCAGGAAGTGAATGGATGGGATCTTTCTGTGATTTTGCGTACGACGCCAACCAATGGCTTGAGTGATGCGGATTTCCGTGAAAGAAGCACCAACATTCAAGTATATAACCAGATTGAAGCTGATCTGCTTGATGCAATTGGTTTCTTACCTGCAGAAAGCTCAACACCTACGTTCCCATTACGTGTTTCAAGATCAGCAGCGAAAGCTCTGTTGGCGAGCGTTTACTTGTACTGGGGCCGTTATGCTGATGCTGCAAATTATGTAGATCAGGTTATTAACGAGAGCTCTATTGACTTGCTCACAGGTGATGAATATCTGAATGCCTGGTCAACTGAACCGCATGGCGAGTCAATTCTGGAGTTTGATATTTCACTTGTCGACTGGAGTACTGTTGATGGTGTGAATAACTCTATGAACTCCGTGACTGCCCAGCACGATGCGGATTATAATCTGACCAACGGACAGTTTGCCGTGGGAGGTAGTGAGGATCTTGTGGCTTCTATAGAACCAGGAGATTTACGTGCCGACCTTTGGGTTGATTTTGAAGGAAACTGGGAGAACTTAAAGTGGCGTGGTGAGTTAGGTGATTATCGTGAGAATATCCCGCTTATCCGTATTTCTGAAGTTTACCTGACTGCAGCTGAAGCACATGCGCGTGCAGGTAACACCTCAACGGCTAATGACCGACTGAATGATTTGCGTGAAGCCCGTGATCTTCCGGCGGTAAGTTTCTCTGGTGCCGTTCTTCTGGAGCAAATCATGGCTGACCGCCGTGTGGAGCTTGCCTTCGAAGGACATCGCTGGTTTGACCTCAAACGTTTGGGAATGGATATTCCTAAGCCTCAAAATTCAGTAACGACGTTGCAGTATTCGGATTTCCGGGTTATCGCACGTCTTCCCATCGGGGAGGTTATTTTGAATGATTTGTTGGTTCAAAATCCAAGTTATTAAACCTTGAAAGTTATGAATAAATTAAATTTAAAATATACCCTCTTCCTGGGACTACTGGTAATTCTGACCGGCTGTTTTGATGACTCAGGACAGGATATACTATGGTCTGAATCTCTGGTTGAGATTCAGGAAGCGACTACTGCAGCTGGTGCTACAGTGACAAATGCCTACGATCAGCAGGATGATGGAGTAGCTACTCCGGCCTCTGTGCAGATCAACCTGGCTTCTGCCGCTTTGAATGAAGACGTTACAGTGACGTTTGAAATCGGTGGAGATGCGATTGAAGGAGTTCATTATAATATGATTACTTCTGGAAATACAGTAACAATTCCTGCCGGAGAATTCTTCGCAGAAATTGAGTATGAATTTCTTACCTATAACATAACTCCTGATGAGACTATTCCGTTGCCGTTTACGTTGACTGATGCATCAGGAAATGTGGGACTGAGTAACTATGCTACATTTACAAGCAATATCCGTACACTGTGCCCTTCAGAAATTCCTTTGGGAACGTATACGGAGACAACTGCTGCGGCAAACGTTGAATTAACTCGTCTTGGAACCAATACGTAC
>CAYGOW010000094.1:1482-6281 GCA_964351425.1 uncultured Roseivirgaceae bacterium | reverse complement strand
TTTCCGGTATTACAGCACTGATTATGCGCCAATTCCTGGTGACTTCAGCGATGTTTGTGATGAACTGACATTGTTGGGCAACCCGGTTCCTGAAGCATATGGAATTGCCTGGATTGGTTCAGGTACATGGGATGAAGATACGCAGACTCTTACCTTTGAGGTATCAGACGCTACGTACAATCCTACTTATATTGCGGCAATGGCTTTTCAGTACCAACCGTAATGTGAAGTACATATAGAAAAAGGGTATTGTGCTGAGCAATACCCTTTTTTTTTCTATTATCAACTTTGATTATATGAAGAAAATTTACTCTTTAATTGTATTATTCTATCTCTCTTTTACATTAAATGCCCAAGACCGTACCGTAGGTCTGGTAACATATAATGAAGCCGTTTCCGACGGGTATACACTAATAACTTCCCATCACACGACCAGTACCTATCTTATAGACAACTGTGGTAATGTGGTGCACGAATGGGAAAGCGAGTACTTTTATGGGAATAGTGTTGATTTATTAGAGAACGGACAATTGCTTCGTTCAACCAAGACCAATAGTGTTGACCTGGCGGCAGGTGGTGCCGGAGGAAGAGTAGAATTATTGAACTGGGACGGTTCCATCGCCTGGGAGTTTGTTTATTCCACCGAAACTTACAGACATCATCACGATGCAGTCTACCTGCCTAATGGCAATGTACTGATACTGGCATGGGATCGGCGCGATAGGGAAGAGGCTTTAGCAAATGGATTGAATCCCGAATATTTAGGTAATATTAATGAAGATATTTGGGGAGAGCACCTGTTGGAGGTGAAACCAATTGGTCAGAATGACTATGAAATTGTTTGGGAATGGTACCTCTGGGATCATCTTATACAAGATTTTGATGACACTAAGGCGAATTTTGGCGTAGTTGAGGAACACCCAGAACGGATGGATTTAAATTATAACGTAGATCCGGGCAATCCGGATTGGGTGCATGCCAATGCCATTGATTATAATGCCGAGCTTGATCAGATCCTGATAGGAAGCCGTAACTTTAACGAATTTTGGGTGATTGATCACTCCACTACAACCGAAGAGGCACGAAGTAGTTCCGGAGGAAATTCAGGTATGGGAGGTGATTTTCTATATCGCTATGGTAATCCGCTGACTTACCGAAGAGGGGATGCCACTGACCAGAAATTCTGGGCACCACACAATCCTCATTGGATTGACCGGGATAAGATCGCCGTTTTTAACAATGGGTTCAGGCGTGAACCGGAATTCAGCGAAATTTATTTAATGGAAACACCTGTTCAGGAAAACGGTCTATATACCCTTGCACCTGCTGAGGCCTATGGCCCGGAACTGCCTTACCAGACGTATTCATCTCAAGATATTGATGGATTTGAATTTTCACGATTTATATCAAGTGTTGTGGTAATGGAAAATGGAAACCTGTTGATTTGTTCGGGTGCCCAGGGGATGATTTCCGAAGTAACACCAGAAGGAGTGACACTTTGGACCTACATCAGTCCTTTGTCCTCGCAAGGAACAGTAGAGCAAGGAAGAGACATTCTAAATACACTTGGAATTACCAACCTCATGTACAGGGCGCGAAAATATCCAACCGACTATCCGGCATTTACCGGTCAATCCCTTACCCCAAGGGGCCCGTTGGAATTGAATCCACTGGCTTCGTTATGTGAAGAGGAGGAAGTGGTTTCTATTGAAGATGACCTGGCGGAGGGAATCCGATACTATCCGAATCCTGTAAAAGATAAGCTTACGATCGAACTAAGAGATCAAGTGGCTCATTCGGAAATCTCCATTATTGCAATGGATGGAAAAATAATGAAATCACTGAAACCTTTTGGTACGACAATTGAGTTACCTATAGGTGAACTGCCTGCCGGCATCTATCTGTTGGAGGTGTCGTATGATTCAAAAATTATCCGACGGAAATTAATCAAGGAATAACAGGCAATTACAAGAATTACCGATTCATGAAGAAATTGATTCAATCTAAGGGGCTACTGCTCTTAATGATGCTTTTTTTTGTCACGGCTGGCTACGGTCAACAGAATAAAGCAGACGCATTAAAAGCACTCCAGCGGACGCTGGAAATTGAACACGAACAATCTGAACAAAGAGTTGAGGCCTATTTAGCTGAACACAATGTGCCCCGCTCATTTATCAGTGAGGAAGGCGTATCGTATTACATGGAGGATGTCGCTGAGGATGGCAAGCCAGTCTATATCATCTCCCATAATGTAGGAGCTGCTGCCACTGTAGGGGTGAATGAATTACGTACGGGCGGAAGCCTGGGGATCAATGTAACGGGTCAGGGGATGTCGGTAGGTGTATGGGAGGTCTTTGGTGTTTTCCAGGACCATGTTGAATTTGATAATCGCGTACGTACTGAGGATGCAGCGGGATCCATAGATAACCACGCTACGCACGTGGCAGGAACCATTATGGCCTCCGGAGTAAATCCCAATGCACAAGGCATGGCCTATCAAGCCAGGGCGCTGTTATTTACTGCCTCCGGCGATGTAAATGAAATGACCAATCGTGCACGTCCGGATCAGACCAGTTTGCTTCTGAGTAACCATTCTTACGGAATTTCAACTGGCTGGCAATTCGTAAACGGGGGCTGGACCTGGAACGGGAATTCGAATATATCAGATCAGGAAGATTACCGGTTTGGTTTTTACGATGGCAAAGCGCGCTCTATGGACGTCCTTGCATATAATGCGCCCTATTACCTTATTGTCAAATCAGCTGGAAATGACCGTAATGACAGTGGGGATGGCACACGCCCGGGCGACGGCCCCTATGATGCGATTTCTTCCTGGGGAAATGCCAAAAATATACTCACAGTGGGCGCGGTGAACAAAATTGCGGCAGGTTACAGTGAGCCCTCCGATGTCGTTATGAGTGCCTTCAGTAGCTGGGGACCTACCGATGATGGACGTATAAAACCAGATGTAGTGGCCCCTGGAGTAAACTTATTATCTCCAATCGGAGAAAGTGAAACGTCGTATGGACAACTCAGCGGTACCAGTATGGCTGCACCTTCGGCAACTGGTGCTTTAGCCCTTGTTCAGCAGGTAGCAATGAATACAACAGGTAACTTTCTTAAAGCCGCTACGCTCAAGGCGTTAATCGCACAAACGGCGCATCCGGCAACCACCAATCCTGGTCCCGATTACCGGAATGGATGGGGCCTGCTCAATGCGGAAGGCATGGCTCAGCAAATATTGCAGGAGAATAATTCATCACACGTTATTGATGAACTCACGCTGGCGAATGGCGGAATGTACGAACGCGAATTAAATCCTGAAGCGGGAACTCCCATACGGGTAACCGTGGCCTGGACAGATCCGGCTGGAGATGTTTCTGAAGCAAGCCTTGATCCTACCGACCTGAAACTTGTCAACGATTTGGATATCCGTCTTGTCGATGAAGCCGGAAACGAATATTTGCCGTGGATACTTGATCCTGCGAGTCCGGGACGTGGTGCACAGAGAGGGGATAATTTCAGGGATAATATCGAACAGGTTGTTTTGTCAACTCCGGAACCTCGTAAATATACTTTACGGATTACCCACAAGAATTCGCTTACCAACGGCGAACAGGATTTTTCCCTGATAATAAATTATACGCCTAAAGCTACTGATAACAGAACGACCTATTACTGGATTGGGAACTCGGGCAACTGGAATGATCCGTCGGGTTGGTCACTCACAAGTGGAGGAACTCCGGCCAATGAGGTCCCCGGATCTAACGACCGTGTCATTGTGGATGAAAATTCATTTGAGGGTACAGGTAAAATTCTCTCGATCACTGGTGATCAGGCTGCCTACTCCCTGACCTGGTTGGATAAGGATGGCAACAGCCTGGAATTGAATGGGAACACACTGTCAACAGGCTCTTTCCTGGTCGGGAATTCGACGATATCCATGGGTACCGAGGGGAACATTGAAATTAATGGGGATGAAGGGTTTGATATCGGTTCTAACCAGCTTCCATCCTTAATGGTAATCTTTAATAGTAGTGCAACATGGGACTACACAGGGGAAACTCTCGTTCTTGGAGGCATTCAGCTTCTTCAGGGTAATCTTAACCTGTCTAATACATTGCTTGATGTACAGGAATTATCTACCGGTTCTTCTGCATCCAAAACACTGAATTTGACCACAGCCCTCGTCGAAAATATTGAAACCATTTCTTTTCTGGGAAGTAGCCTTCAATTAACCACAGACGATGTTTTCATTACCTATGCAAACTCCGGAAACCTGGTTTACCAAGGTAATAACCGTGTGATTCGCGGGGCAGTGACATCGCTGAGCGGGGTGTTGGATTGGCAGGGACAGGGAAACCGTGTATACCGGGTAAATTTAGGTGGAGTTGCTACCATCCGGCAGAATAATTCTTACGATTCATTAACGTTGGAGGAAGGAACGGTCATGACTATCGCCCCGGCAAAGGAGCTATCCATTACGCAGTGGCTGGATATAACAAGTAGCGCACCATCTCCTGTGACCATTGAAAGTGAAACCGAGGAAATTGCCAATATAAATATTGAAGGAAACCGAAAATTTTGTTTCAATAACCTGGTCATTTCAAATGTCAATGCCACCGGAGAGGGAAAAGTGAGTGTAGGCATAAGTTCTACGTTGGTAAACGCTGCGGGTTGGTTTGATGTAGCCTGTGAAGACGTTCTTTTCGCGGATTTTTCCTATCAATATAATTGTGTCGACGGATTGACCTATTTCATAAATAGTAGTTCGGGTGACATAACCAGTTATATCTGGG
>CAYGOW010000094.1:0-1472 GCA_964351425.1 uncultured Roseivirgaceae bacterium | reverse complement strand
GGATACAGAAAATGCCTACCATGTGTATGATACAGAAGACGTTTATGAAGTGAAGTTGACGGTGGTAAACGGTGGTGAGGTAGAGGAATTTACTCAAATGGTTCCCATTGGACCAAATACACCACTCAACAACAAGGTGGTTGTAAATGATAATCAACTGGTGAGTGAGAAACCATCGGATCAATATCAATGGTTCCTGAACGGACTTCCGCTTGAGGGGGCAAATCAACGAATTTATGAACCACCGGGAACACAGGGAGGGGAGTTCTTTGTGGTGACATTTACTGAAAGTTGTAATAACATTTCTAATGCTGTAACTGTTGAAGTAACAGATATAGAGGACTTATTTCCGGAAGAATCTGACGAGTCCTCACTGAAGGTATACCCCGTTCCTGTAAAAGAAAGTGTTTATATTCAGTGGCCTGAGACCACCGGTGAAATTACCATACGAATAATGGACATTCAGGGTAAGACGGTGTATATTAGCGGCTTAATTTACCAAGGTGAATTACTAGAGGTTAATACAAGCAAACTTCAGGCGGGTGTGTACTGGTTACAGCTCGAGAATAAGAATAAAGTTGTCTTAAGAAAATTAATCAAATGAAATTAATAAAAGGTAGTGCGATAGTTCTGATTACGATAATAGGTTATTCGGCCTTTGGCCAAATGGCGACAATTCGTGGAGCGGGAAACAGTGTGGTGATGAAGAGTTCTTATGCAACCATCGACGGTTCTCCTTTTCTTTATGAAGAATACAAAACCGGTACGATTACCGACGTTGACGGTCATAAGGAGCCGGCAGTTCTTCTTAAATACGATATGTTTGAGGACAAAGTCATTGTATTTAAGGACAATCAACATCTTGTGCTGAATGCCGGAGTTTATCCTGAATTTAGTATGTCATTCTATGATGAACAAAACAATACGGTGGAACATCAATTTGTTCACGCAAGCAAACTGAGTAATCCCGGAGCCAAAGGCTATTATGAAGTGTTATATGACGGGCAATATAAGCTGTTGACGAAGCATGAAGTAACCTTCATGAACAAAGTAGTAAGTGATTACGGTACCACTTCCGAGTTGAGGAGATTCGTTGCAGAAGACATGTTAATCCTTATGAGTCCCGACCAGCGGATGACTCCTATTAAAGGGGGCAAATCAGCTTATTACGATGCATTTATCGGTAACTCCGAAAAAGTAAAGAAGATTGCCAAGAAGAATGACCTCAATGTTAAGAAGACGGAAGATTTCATCATGTTGATTCAAATACTTGAAAGGGAAGAGATCTTCTAACGACTATTATATAGTGATATAATGTGCCCACTGTATATGCAATGGGCATTTTTTTTGTCCTTTCACTATCACGTGCAAGCAATTCATTATAAGTAAGTTATAGGCAATAAGTTGCTTTAGCTAAGAGTATAATGCGTAACTTTATTGAGTGATCTATTGATAATTCGTGCTATGTTTCG
>CAYGOW010000093.1:3698-10730 GCA_964351425.1 uncultured Roseivirgaceae bacterium | reverse complement strand
TGCGGATACGTTGCCACAAAATAATTCATCGTCTTAATGGCTTCCTCTGTTTGTCCCATGTCATACGCCACCTTCGCATACTGATACGTACTTTCTTCCACTAATGCACCGCCCAGTTCACTCTTCCGCGCATTTTCAAACGCAGTCAGTGCATACAGCTTGTTGCCCTCCTTCAGGTACAGGATACCCAGGTAGTAGGACGAATAAATGCCGATGCTGTCCTTTTGGGAGGCAGACCGTTTAAATTCTTCGATGGCCGACGCGTCATCACCAAGCTTAAACCTGGTAAAACCAATGCGGTAACGTACCGGAGGAGCGGGATTCGATACATTATTCTGATAGCGTGTATAAAATTCGTCGGCCTTTTCGTATTGCTCCTTAAAAAGGTAAGAATCAGCGGTGAGCAGATAGAAATCCTTTTCATTCACCCGGGTGTTGCCTGCCAGTACTTTCTCACTGTAGGCAATGACTTCATCGTACTTTCCCTGGTTATAGTAGATACTTGCCACCATGCCGGGTACAACATTCTCATAGGATGGATTTTCACCTGCACGCTGCAGATCTGTCACCGCATCCTCATAATTACCCTGTTCATATTCAATGTATCCGGCATAATAGCTTGCCGGCGCCCTGTAGGCATTACTGCCTGATTTAAGCTTGTTGAAGGACGTTAATGCCTGTTCAAACTGCCGTTTGGTGAAGTGGCTGTATCCCAACTCAAAGAGCAGTGTTGTGCGCTGTTCGGGAGAAAGCGCGGAGAAATTCTCTTTTGACAGGTATTCAATGGCCTTTGTGTATTCTTTCTGTTTGTAGTAGAAGTCGCCTAATTCGTAATAGGCTACGCTGGCCTTGGGGTGACTGGGGTGTTCATTGATAAAGTTCTCGACCAGCTTCTCCCCATCCTGATGGAAAAGGCTGAGTGATGCAAATGCCCGGTAGTATTCTGCTTCGGTCTTTTTAAGCTGATTGTTTCCTTCAGCAAGATATCTTTCAAAGGTTTCCCGGGCCGCGGCATACTCTGCCTTATTGACCAGGTCTACCCCTTTTCGAAAAAGTGCATCGGGCTCGGTGTTATATAAAGTAGATTGTCCCTGTACGTTAAGTATGGAGCAAAACAGGACGCTAATAGCAAAAAGTAATCGCATGAATGTACGGTTAGAAATTGTCTTCTGATGTTAAACGAAAAAATGTGAAAAACGTATTCAGAAAGCCAAAAAATTGTCCTCAGCAAAGGTAGGTAAAATTTATGTCATGGCCTACCGTCAGGCAGCCAGCATCAGGGCGATCAATTCTTTCAGAATTTCTCCATCATCGGTTTGTCCGGTATCTACTCCTTTACAGGCCAGGTCCGCCTTCCTTAGCAAATGAATGTTACGTACAACCTCTCCGGCTGAATAGTAGCGTATTGCTTCCTGATAATCCGGAATGGCATAGGGACTAACCTTAAGGAGCGAAGCCAACTGGTTTTTTGCGGCAGACTTATGCTGGTGTGCCACTAACAAGCGGCTGAAGAAGGCAAACAATACAGCGACTACAGGAATAGCCGGATGCTTCCTGGAGTTGGCCGCGAAGTAGTGAATGATTTGAAATGCTTTCATGCGGTCTTTGCGTATGAGGGCCTTTTGCAATTCAAATACATTATAATCCTTGCTGATCCCGACATGTTGCTGCACCATCTCCATATCGATGGTCACCGCGCCTTTATAATTGATCAGGATCTTTGAAATTTCATTGGACAATCGTTCAAGATCATTCCCGATAGAGTCCGTGATGAGTTGCAACGCGTCGGGGCGGATCGAACAGTTCTTCGACCGAACATAGGATTCAATCCAACCGGGCACCTGGTAATCACGCAGCTTGTCGCTTGTTACCAGGGCGCTTAATTTACCGATGGACTTACCAAGGGCTTTTCGTCCATCCAGTTTCTTGTGTTTATGACAAAAGACCAGTACGGTTGAGGGTACGGGTTGGTTAAGGTAAGACAGCAATTGCTTTTCACCATTCTCCCGATTCAAATCACTGATATTTTGCGCTTCCTTGACGAGCACCAACTGTCGTTCTGCCATCATCGGGAAACGCCGGGCGTGATTGAGCACGTCACTCACTTTCACATCCTGTCCGTATACAACCGTCTGATTAAATCCTCGCTGTGGCTCAGGAATCAGGTTTTTCTCCAAATGGTTACTGATCAGGTCAATATAGAAAGTCTCCTCCCCTTGCAGAAAATAAACCGGTGCCACTTTACCGTTTCGAATATCATTCAGAACATCCTCTGCTTTCATACTCATTCAATAGGTTCTTTTCGAAGTGAATAGGCTGTCCAGGTTCCTACCAGCGCCCCGAACAAATGTGATTCAAATGATATTCTTGGGTCAGCGGTCGGCAGGACCCCGTAAAACAGCGTCCCATAAAAAAGAATCACAATCAAAGATATGACCAGGGATACAATATCCCGGCGAAAAAGACCGAAAAATATTAAAAAGAAGGCGATGCCATAAACAACCCCACTCGCTCCAATATGCGCATTCGCACCCCTGGCCACCAGCCATACCAGGAAGTTGGTGAGAAAATAAGCACGGAGAAAAACCGTGCCGGCAATTTTTGGATAATAATAAAATAACGTTGCGCCCAAAAACAGAATGGGAAGCGTATTGGATACAATGTGCATATAATTCGCATGGATCAGTGGAGCCACACCTATGCCTATTATTCCAATTAAGGTTCGGGGATAGATTCCAAATGCGGAGAAATCCATCAGTGTGATCCGCTCCAGGAAAAACACGAGCCACATGAGGAACACCATTCTAAACGGAACAATACTGCTGCCGATGATAGTACGGGAATGCGTCGTTGGCATAGACTACTCGGGAATGTCAATCATGTCCAAACCAATCAGCTTGGATTCTTCATAGCCAACGGCCATATATCCGAGGAGACCCCCTGAAGCGCTGGCAATCTTTTTCGCCAGGCCGCGTAAACTCCAATAGAAATCAATGGCAAACTCTTTTTCGAGCTTTGGCAGGATATCGTTAAGCTTCTTCAAGTCCTGAATGAGTAGTGAGTTACGCTCGCGAGGCTCTGTCGGAAGCTGGTGTATTTTTACTTTCAGCTTATCTTCGATCCCCTCTCCAACCACTTTGTAGTAACTGATGAGGTCAGCACGTGCTGTCACCTTTTTGTCATGCGCTAACTCGACGGCTTTCTTAATCTCCGCCTTATTGAAATCTCCGTCCGCTCCGGCGATGAGAATTGTAACAAGGACCGGAGCGTCAAACATAACGTCTTTTTCCTGGGGAGAAAGGGTTTTAAATACTTCCATCAGCAACTCTAGATTGATCATTGATTGTATGACTAAGGTAATGATTATTGAACAGAATGGGAGAAGGATTCAACAAGGAAAAGTTAAAAATCCGGAGAATGAAACAGGCAAGGATATGAAATAAACTTACATGTATTTGATCCGGGCGCAGTCCGACATGATTATCAGTAAGATATCCCATAAGTTTAACCATCATCTATTTTTTCAACTCGAAGTGTTATGAATGATACACTCAAAATTTTTGTAGTAGAAGATGATCCGGCGTACACCAAATTTTTAAAGTATGTACTTGATCTTAATCCGGACTTCGAAGTAACCTGTTTTGCCACCGGCAAGGAATGTCTGCTGGCGTTGTATGAGAATCCTGATATTATCACCCTGGATTACTCCCTCCCCGATATATCGGGACAGGAAGTTTTGGCAGAAATCCAACGATACAATGCCAATATCCAGGTAATCGTTATTTCCGCTCAGGAGAAAATTGGTACGGCCGTCGACTTACTCAAATGTGGCGCGTATGACTACATCACCAAGGATGAGGATACCAAGAATCGGCTGTTGAATACTATCAATAACGCACGGAAAAATCTTTCCCTGATACGGGAAATCGACACCCTGCGTGAAGAGATAACCGGCAAGTATGAATTCTCAAACAGCATCATTGGGGATAGTCCTGCGATCCAGAAGGTATTTAAAAGGCTTGAAAAAGCTGTCAATACGGCCATTACTGTATCCATTACCGGGGAGACAGGGACAGGAAAAGAACTGGTTGCGAAGGCAATTCACTACAATTCAGTAAGAAGTGATAAGCCATTTGTTGCTGTCAATATTGCAGCCATCCCATCAGAACTGATGGAAAGCGAATTATTTGGCCATGAGAAAGGTTCATTTACGGGCGCTGCCACGCGACGCATAGGCAAGTTTGAAGAAGCCGAAGGAGGCACCCTGTTTCTGGATGAAATTGGTGAGATGGACTTAAACCTCCAGGCAAAGATTCTCCGCGCCTTGCAGGAGAAGGAATTAACCCGGATTGGCGGTAATGAAGTAATCAAATTAAACTTCCGGCTGATCGTGGCAACCCACCGAAACCTGGCGGAAGAAGTGCAAAATGGCACATTCCGTGAGGATTTGTACTATCGTTTGCTGGGTATGCCTGTCGAGTTACCCCCGCTTCGTGAAAGAGGCAACGATGTCATGATTCTGGCTAAGTTCTTCCTGAAAACGTTTACCGAAGAAAACGGACTCCCGCAAATGCGTCTGTCCGGTGAAGCGATTGAAAAGCTCATGAAGTATAATTTTCCGGGGAATGTGCGAGAACTTAAATCCATTGTCGAACTCGGTGCGGTCATGGCCGATGGGGATACCATTGAGGCAGGTGACATCACCTTTAATAATGCCAGCAAGGAAAGCAATTTCCTTTACGAAGAAATGAGTCTGAAAGACTACACCTTCAAGATCATACAGTTTTACCTCGACAAGTACAATAACAATGTACTGAAAGTCGCGGCCAAACTGGACATAGGAAAATCTACCATCTACAGATACCTCAAAGAAATGGAAGCCGAAATAACCTAAAGCTGCTATGAAACCATCACTAAAACAGTATATCGAACAGGGAGCATTCTATCAATCCGTCGTTGAAGATGGCTCTGACATTATTTTTGTCGTGGATTATGAAGGGCAAATCCTCTATCATAATCACTCCGTCACCGAAATTCTTGGTCATGTACCCGGAACGCTCGAGGGAAGCAACTTCTTTGATTATATCCAGCCTGAAACACTGCGTGAATTTAAGCTCGCTTTTAAACAGAGTTGTTCAAAACCCTATAATGAAAGTGTCGAGTTTAAATTCCTTTGCGCAGACGAAACATTTAAATTTCTCGAATTCAATTCGATCAACCTGACACACAAGGAAGGTATCGACGGCCTCATACTTGACTGCCGGGATATTACCCAGCGGAAAAAGGATGCGGAGGAGTTATTGCGGGCGCAAAAGGCCAAAGAACAATTTCTCGCCAACATGAGTCATGAAATCCGGACACCGATCAACGGAATTGCCGGTATGGTGAATTTGCTTTCTGAAGCAACTTCTGAAGAAGACAAGGTGAAGTACCTTTCGGCGATTAAAAACAGCACTGAAAACCTGAAAGTGATCATTAATGATATCCTGGATATTTCAGTCATTGAATCCGGAAAACTTAAATTTGAAAAAATCGGATTCAACATCCGGTATCAACTGGGCGCTGTGGTGGAATCCTTCCTGCCAGAAGCCAATGAAAAGAAATTACCTATTCGCTATTCCATCGATGCAGAGGCGGACCAGGTGTTGCTGGGCGATCCGGTTCGTCTGAACCAAATCATGATCAACCTGATCAGCAACAGCATGAAATTCACCCATGCAGGAAATATTACCATCAAGGCTTCGCTGGATCGCCGGGAAGATGAAATGAATTATATCCGGTTTACCGTCCAGGATACCGGAGTAGGCATTCCCGAACATAAGCTCAACCATGTTTTTGATTCGTTTACACAGGCCGACGAAAGTGTTACGCGGCGGTATGGGGGAACAGGTCTTGGGTTAACCATAGTAAAGCAATTGGTTGAACTGCAGAATGGAACGATTACCGTTAGCAGCCAGGAAAATAAGGGAACGACCTTCACCTTCATTATTCCATACGAATCGGGCAAAGTGCAGGATTTGATCGAACGAAAAGAACGCAAAAAAACGACGGTGCCCTCTGCCACACTACGGGAAATGAAAGTATTATTAGTGGAAGACAACGATATCAATCGATTGTATGCACAGAATATCCTGAAAAAATGGAAGTGTAAGGTGGATTGTGCAGAAAACGGATACATCGCCGTAGAGAAAGCCCGGGTACTACCCTATGATATTATCCTAATGGATGTACAGATGCCCGTCATGGATGGGTATGAAGCTACCCGTATTTTGCGACGCAATAACCTGAAGACGCCGATTATCGCCCTAACTGCGAATGCCATTAAAGGCGATAATGAAAAATGCCTGGAAGCTGGTATGAATGATTATTTACCAAAGCCCTTCCAGCCTGAAGACTTGCTGCAAATTATAAGTAAGTATGCTTCCACCATAAGCACGGAAGAAGTCCTTGCCGAAAAAGAGGAAGCGGCATCCGACGTTACCAAGATCACGGATTTGAGCTATTTACAAAACGTAAGTGGTGGAGATGAGGGATTCATACGGGAGATGGTCAATACTTTCCTGGAGAATACACCAAATGCCCTGTCCGAAATGAAAGACGAAGCGGCCCAACATAAGTGGCGTGAAGTGGCCAGGGTAGCCCACCGGATCAAGCCTTCGGTGACATTCATGGGTATTCATTCCCTGAAGCCCATCATAAAACGACTGGAATTGTTCGGGGAAGAAGAAAACCCTGAAACAAGTCTTCCCTCGCTTATACTTGAAGCCGAAGCGATATGCGAGAGCGCGTACCGCGAACTTGCTGAACTCAATAATGTAGAGGAGCACGTATAAACTATTTTGCTACTATGGGTGGTTAATCCCGGGAATTCCTTTCAGGTGTTACCCGGGATTTTTTTTGTCCTTTGTCCTTTGTCCGCCGTAGCCTCGGACGAATTAATGTAGGGTCCGCCGTAGCCCCGGGCGAATTAATGTAGGGTCCGCCGTAGCCTCCAGGCTGCGGCTGGTATACCCCATAGCTGGCCGTGGTCAC
>CAYGOW010000093.1:1546-3598 GCA_964351425.1 uncultured Roseivirgaceae bacterium | reverse complement strand
TAAGAAAAACGTGTACGCTGGTGGATCTTATTTCCCGTCATCCCCGAACGTATAATAAAATGAAAACCGTCATACCTCCGATCGGGGACCTGCGAAGCGATACAATGGGTGTGATCCCCGTTTGGTAGTAGTACTCTTCAATTCTAATTTGACGGACGGGGATGACGGTGTGGGGGTCGGTTACTTCACCCGATTCATGACCACCACCTTCCGTTGTGCGACCGGGGTCTCATCCTGGGCTATGATCACATAGTACACGCCATTGGCAAGATCCCAGGTTTCGATGGAGAATCTGTCCTGAACAAAATTCATATCCCCCTGGGCCATGGTCACACCGCGCTGGTCAATCAGCTGATAGCTGTAGGAACCATATGCACGGTCAGGCAGATAGAAATTAAGCACACCATTCACCGGGTTCGGGTAAAGCGAAATATGCTGGGTCTTCTCTTCCAGTTCATCCCCTATTCCTGTTACCAGTGCATTGTTGTCCTTCACAGGCGCAGCCGTACTGGCGGATTGATAAATATCAAAATCGACTTTATTCTGAACGAAGGCAAGCAACGTGAGCTTCTCCGTTTCTTCAATTTCCACATCAATGACGTAGTTTACTGTATAGGTTACTGTTTGACCGGTTGTCCAAACATCCGGTATATCCAGCCCGGCTCCGCCATAGAATAACTTCTTCAGGACATTGCGGTATTCTGTTCCACTTTCTGAAGATCGGGTTTCGGCCAAGGCCGTATGCAATACGATCGGTTCATTGATGTCTTGCAATGCCTCCAGCGTAACTTCAAAATTAATAACCCCTTGTGCCGAGGTGAGTGTATCAATGTCAATCAGGAACATAGGATCCAGTAATGATCGTTGATCAATTTTATTCTCCGAAAGGTTATCTTCAATCACTGAAGAAAGCACTTCCCCGTCCAGCACAAACCTCGGTGCGGCAGATACGCTGTAGAATAATCCTCTCGCCAACGGATCTGCTGGATTATCATCATGGAATGGATCTAGTCCTGACTGATTCAGGTGATACTGGAGTGCATTGAAACTGCCCGACAGGGGATCATCCAATAAATCATTCAATGAGGTATTGTATCCCCCACTGGTTTCCACACCATTATCTGCAAAGAATTCGACCATCACATTCCGCTTTTTCTCCCCGATAAATACATTGTCCAGACCGATGCCTTCAAGAATTGGCGAAGCAGGGTTCGACCCATCCGAACCAAAGGCTAACCTGAAGCGGATTTTATTTGATCCCGCCAGCCCGTCAAGACTATATCGTGCCCTCATCCAGACATTCTCCGACACTCCGGTCCATCCCTGGTCACCTTCATTGTAGTTGTTCGGATCATCGCCTGGCCGGGCAATAATTCCCTGATCATTGAACCATTCCACACCACGGCCTCGTTCACCCACATTCATCCAGGAGGCGCCTCCATCGGCACTGTATTGTAAAACAGCGCCATCAAACCCATCCTGGGTACTGTAATGCAGATCTAATGCGATCATAGGTCGCTCAAGTGCATCCAGATTGAAACAAGGACCATTGACATAGGACTGCTCGTCCTCATAATAGGTTCCTCCATTGCCACCTGTATACCAGGCAGGGTTAGTTCCATTGAGCACCTGGCCATTTGGTGTATTGTACACCCAGCTAACCGGGCCATCAAATGTTAATGCCTCGGGCACCCAACCTCCGTCACTCGTATTAAAGTCTTCAAAATATTCATTATTAACTGTAACTGCCATATCCACGTATGGAAGAATATATACTTGTTTGGTGGTATCCGCGCTACATCCGGATGTGTTGACCACTGACAAATTGACGTCGTAATACCCAGGTCCGCCATAAGTATGGACTGGATCCTCTGTAGTACTGGTTGCTCCATCCCCAAAATTCCAGGAGAATGTGGCTATGTTTGAGGTTAGATTTTCGAATTCCGTATCGTCCGTTTCGCACTGATTTGTCCAGCTGAAATCCGGTTCAGGTGCTGCTCCCAAAGCGATAGGCTTGGTAATCGTACTCGTACACCCGAAATCCGTTGTTAC
>CAYGOW010000093.1:0-1536 GCA_964351425.1 uncultured Roseivirgaceae bacterium | reverse complement strand
GAAACATTCTTTGTTCCAGCCGTTGAATACGTCGTGCTTGTATTAGGGCCTGTTGTTGATGTATTTGGCGTCGCTTCCGAATCCCCGAAATTCCAGTTCCAGGAAATGATGGATGTTGGAAAAGGACCAGCATCCAATGTCGAAATATCTTCAAAATCAATCGCAGTTTCCGCACAGGCATTCAGGTTAGTGAAATCGGCTATCGGGGTACCAACCACTTTTACTTGTCGAATAATATTCGACGTAGCATTGAACTGGTTAGTAAATGTATATCGCACATCATAGATTCCCGGAGCGACATTCGTATTAAATAACCAAACACCTGCACTTGGATTACTGATAAGTCCGGCGGTCGGACTTGTAAATTCCGTGACGGGGAAGCCATCCGTTACTGGTGGCAAACCAATCAGGTCAACTTCTCCATTTCCATTACAAATCTGAAGTTGGCCATCCGAGTTGGTAATTGACCCCTGAATTGTAAAATCAACTGAGGTAATTTCATTGACGACAATCGATTTTGTAATACTATTCGTACAGCCATTGGGATCCGTATAGGTATAGGTGATAAAATTCGTAGTGGCCACTGTGGCAGACCCGGGATCAAACACCACTTTGTCCTGTCCATCTTCCACATAGGTTGTTCCCAAACCTGAACCAGGAGCTATCGTAAATATGCCTCCTGCACGATTACCGACCAATATTATGGGTGCCGCGCCTTCGTCAGTAACCGGGGGAAGGTTAAAGAAATTCACGATTGGCAACGGATTAATTGTTACTGCTACGTCATCAGAAACCTGTACACAAGGTCCTGACCCATCCGGATCAAGCGCAGTAAGGGTAAGAATGACGGTTGTGCCTATCTCAGACGGATCAAATGTATATATAGCGGTCGGACTTGTTGGATCATCAAATGAACCCAATCCGCCTGACCATACAACCGAAGAGGCTGATCCTGTAAAAGTCCCTGCCATGGTTGCTGAGCCCGCATCCTCACATATTGCGATATCCGGCCCGGCATTAACCTTGGGCGATTCGTTCACCGTAACCGTTACAGTAGCGGTTGCCGTTGTACATGGTCCGGCACCATCCGGATCGGCCGCGGTTAATAGGAAATCCACTGGTCCGAATTCACCCGGTGCAGGGAAATACGTTGCATTCACCTGGGTACCTACCAGGCTGCTGACGGACAATGTACCCGTTCCTCCGGAAACCAGTGTCCAGCTGCCGTTTGTGGCTCCACCTCCAATAATACCTGATAAAGAAATACTCGCAGGCTCACAGAATACTGCCCCGTCATTATCCACCGAAACAATTGTTGCTGGTTGATTATATTGAACTGTTACCTGATCTGTACTTATACAGCCGTTATTGTCTTCTGCCCATTGGTACACGTACGTGCCATAAGCATCTACCGTTACATCTGAGGTTGGAGAATTAGCATCTGCAAACAGTGTCGTTCCCGGTCCATCTGTGTTTGTTCGGAACAGTTCTGCCAAACACAATGTGTGTAATGAAGTTGCACCGTCCCATTCAATG
>CAYGOW010000092.1:8764-10766 GCA_964351425.1 uncultured Roseivirgaceae bacterium | reverse complement strand
TCATATCGTGAAAATAGTCGTAATCCTCAGGTCACTCCCGGTACCTTGGCCGATGATCAGCTTCGCAGGGACTTTACGATCAATGCGATGGCCATATCTTTGAATAAAGAATCGTACGGATCCCTGGTGGATCCTTTTGATGGCATCAAAGACCTCAAAAGAAAGATTATACGTACGCCCACTGATCCTGGCCTGACATTTTCAGACGATCCGTTGCGCATGTTACGGGCCATTCGATTCGCTTCACAGCTTGGGTTTGATATTGAACCGGTGACATTTGAAGGAATCACGGCAAACAAGGACCGGATATCGATCGTTTCTCAGGAACGTATAACCGACGAACTCAATAAAATCATACTATCTCCCACTCCCTCTTACGGATTCAAACTTCTGTATCATGCGGGATTGCTGCAGCTGATTTTTCCTGAAATGGAGAAACTTCAGGGGGTTGATACAATTCGTGGACATTCCCATAAAGACAATTTTTATCATACGCTACAGGTACTCGATAATACCGCGCAACGATCGGATGATCTTTGGTTGCGATGGGCAGCAATTCTTCATGATATCGCCAAACCGGCTACCAAAAGATTCGATGAAAAAGCCGGTTGGACTTTTCATGGGCATGAAGACAAAGGGGCTCGAATGGTCCCCGGGATTTTCAAGAAAATGAAACTTCCCATGGATGAGCGGATGGATTATGTACAGAAACTGGTTCGTTTGCATCTCCGGCCAATTGCCCTGGTCAAGGATCACGTAACCGATACAGCGATTCGTCGTTTATTGTATGAGGCGGGAGATGATGTGGAAGATCTGATGACCCTTTGTAAGGCAGATGTAACCTCAAAAAATGACAACCGCGTTCGCCGTTACCTGAGTAACTTCAAGAAGGTGGAAAAGAAAATGCTGGAAGTGGAGGAGAAGGATCAGCTGAGGAATTTTCAGCCGCCGATAAGTGGCGAAGATATTATGAATGCCTTCGGGATGTCACCCGGCCGAATGGTGGGTGAAATAAAGGAATCGATCAAAGAAGCGATCCTTGAAGGAGAAATTCCGAACAAACGTGAAGCCGCCTGGCGATATATGGTTAAGGTTGGTGAACAAAAAGGGTTAAACAAAGTGAAAGAAAATAAGTAGCTTTGAACGCAGAAGAATAGTGATATGAGAAAAAATTTGATGATTTTACTGATGCTGATCTTTACAGGAGCAGCATTCGCGCAGGATCAACCTGCTGAACAAACACCGGAACCAAAACCTATGAGTGCCCGTCAGGTACTCTCGGTTCATGCGGCCAGGACCTACCAGCTCGCGATGCGATACAATGATTATGTCGGGGCGAGAATGGCACTCTATGACTTGCTGGCTGAAAACCAGGCAAGTGATTCCATTTTGTACACCCTGTCTGTTATGTTCCTGGAATCAGGGCAATATGCATCCGCTGCTATTGCATCTACGGACCTCGAAAAATTGAACCCTGACCATCTCGGAGGGATAGAAATCCGGGCCGTAGCGTTTGAGAACCTTGGCGTTTTGGATAAGTCTGTGGATAACTACGAGGATTTATACTTTAAAACCGGAAACTTCCAAAGTCTTTACAAGGTGGCTTTTCTGCAATATCAACTGGAACGCTACAACGAAAGTAATACCAATATAGATGTGTTGCTGGAGAAACCGGAATCAAAGGAGTTAACGGCGGTGTTTGAGACAGCAAACAATACGGAGAAGGAATATCCCCTGACGGTTGCGTTATATAATCTTAAAGGTTTAAATGCTATGGGACTTGGTGACAATGCCGCTGCCAAAACACATTTTCAATCAGCTCTGGAATTAGCACCTGATTTTCAGATGGCCAAGGATAATTTAGCATCACTGGAAAATTAATCCGTCCGGATGCAACCTCCGGCGGATCCTGTGGTCTTTACTATAAGTTGAACAGGATTTGGACTCGGAAACCTACAATATTCACGCGGAAATTATTGATCGCTGCCATCGTGGGGAGCCG
>CAYGOW010000092.1:4404-8754 GCA_964351425.1 uncultured Roseivirgaceae bacterium | reverse complement strand
TACGAGGAATTGTATGGGCTGTATTCGAAGGCTATGTACAATGTAGCCCTGAGGCTGGTAAAAGACCGTGATGAAGCGGAGGATGTTTTACAGGATGCATTTATCAGTGCCTTTTCACATCTTCGGTCATTCCAGGGAAATTCCTCCTTCGGGGCCTGGTTAAAGCGTATCGTGATAAATAAAGCAATCAATTTGCTAAAGAAGCGCCATCCGGATCCTATGCCTGAATCATATGATGTTGCCGATGAAGCTCAGGCTGATTTGGAAGTTGGAGATAACGACTTATCTGTAAAAAGAATTAACCAGGCGATCATGGAATTGCCTGAAGGATATCGCACGGTTCTGACGCTTTACCTCATGGAAGGATACGACCACCAGGAGATTGCGGAAATTTTAAATATATCTGCAGGAACGTCAAAGTCGCAATATAACCGGGCCAAGAAACGATTGAAAGAATCCTTAACAATGCTGAGCTATGAAAGATAATATTGAAGATTTTGTTACCAGGAATCGAGCGGAATTTGATACTGAAACTCCACGTACCAAGGTATGGGATGTAATTAAGCGCCAACTCCCGGCCAATAAGTCAAATCGTTTTATGTGGATTTGGCAGGCGGCTGCTGTACTTTTCTTCGCAACGTCGGTTTACTTATTTGCAGACCGATTTTCAGGACAACCGATGTCTGTTGCATCGGGCGAAAATTTTACCCAGGTAGAAGATTTTTACTTCAGGGAAATTAACCAGAAAAGAGAATTGATTCTGGACTTGTCTGAATCCGGAGTCTCAGCTGAAGCCGAATTGCAGAAACTGGATGCGATGTACCTGGTCTTAAAAGAGCAATACAAGGAGAATCCGAGTGAAGAAGTGCTTGAGGCACTAACGCTTAATTTAATTATACGCCTTGATTTATTAAACCAGGTGGTGGCAGATATAGAAAGTGAGGCAGATGATGCGGATCAGGGGGAAGAACGAAATAAGGCCCGGGCAGAGATTTAATAAATTCTAATAAAGGCTTCCACTGAGTTCGAAATCTTCTTTTTCCGAATCAAGGAGTACTTTATTTTCGCACTTAAGAATGCGTACTGTGTTATTCCGGACCAATTCATGGTCATGAGTGGCCATCAATACTGTTGTTCCACTCCGGTTGATTTCCTGGAAAAGGTTGAATATCCCCTTTGACACTTCAGGGTCCAGGTTTCCGGTTGGTTCGTCAGCTACAAGCAATGCCGGTTCATTTAAAAGCGCTCGGGCAATGACCACGCGCTGTTGTTCACCACCTGATAACTGATACGGCATTTTCGATGCGACACTGCCAAGACCGACTTGAATAAGTACTTCCGTTAGTCGGGTTTTCATTTTGGACGTCTCTTTCCATCCTGTTGCCTTCATCACGAACATTAGGTTTTCCGTGACATTCCTGTCCGGGAAAAGTTGGAAATCCTGAAATACGATCCCTATTTTTCGTCGCAATGCAGGAATCTCTTTTCGTTTGATTCCATGAATAGATTGGCCTGCCACATACATTTCTCCCATTAAGAGGGGCAGGTCGGCATAGATGGTTTTTAATAAGGAGGATTTGCCTCCACCGGTTCGGCCGATAAGAAAGACAAATTCTCCTTTACTAATTGAGAAACTGACATTATCCAGTACTGTATGATTGCCCTGGAAAATTGAAATCTCTTTAGCGGAGACTACGATATCAGTGTCTGTGCTCATTTTATCCGTTCGCTTTTTTATGGTCAGCCAGGAATTTTTCCAATCCGCTATCCGTCAATGGATGTTTCAGCAATCCGGTGATTACATTTAACGGGCATGTGACGACATCTGCTCCGATCTCAGCACACTGGATCAGGTGCATGGTATGACGTACACTTGCTGCAAGGACCTCTGTTTCATATCCATAATTCTGGTAGATCAACACAATCTGTTCGATAAGTGTCAATCCGTCTGTTGCGATATCGTCCAGTCTGCCTATGAATGGAGAAACGTAACTGGCACCGGCTTTTGCTGCCAGAAGCGCCTGACCCGGACTGAACACGAGTGTACAATTGGTACGGATCCCTTCTCCGGTCAAGTATTTGATGGCCTTTACCCCATCCTTGATCATAGGAATTTTGACACCGATCTTATCGTCAATCTTTGCCAGCTCTTTTCCTTCACGGATCATATTGTCAAAGTCAGTGGCTATTACCTCGGCACTGACGTTATTGTCGACAATATCACATATTGCCTTGTAGTGTTTGATGACATTTTCCTGGCCAGTGATGCCTTCCTTCGCCATAAGTGAAGGGTTGGTGGTAACACCATCGAGCACACCCAGATCGTATGCCTCTTTTATTTCATTCAGATTTGCAGTGTCTATAAAAAACTTCATGATTGTGGGGTTGTATTTGTTTAAAGATACGGAATCTTCTAAAAGAGAAATAAAAAAAGGCAAATCAAGTATCGCACCGCTACAACCGCCTACCCTTGCTACCTTCCGGTCCTGGGGGAGTTCAGCAGGAGCTGGTCGTACTGATTTGCCCATGCAAAGTTACGAACAAATAAGGAACTCAAAAAGACTTCTCCTTTCTTATCTCATATTTTCATTTAACCAGGCCTTTCAGGTAGAGGTTAAATTCCAGCGGGCCCGTTTCAGCAAATCCGTCCTGCTGCAGATCTTCTTCAATGAACTCGTCAAAAACCATCTTTCGCTTGGTGATTCCCTCTTTGCCTACCATGATTTCCATGCCTCGAAAGGTCTCAGGGTCCACCTGAACCAATATGGTAAGTCCCTCTTCGACTTTTTTAAAATATTTATGGATGGTAAACTGCATCCTGCAAAGGTACTCCTTTCGCTGATTTACCGGACAGGAATTTGTTCTTCAAGGCTGGAAAGTGAGATTCTCTCCGATAATTTATTCTCAAGTACAACAGCCCACGCTTTCAAATATTTAACCACGTCCTTTTTGACATTGTGGGACAAGCCTTTTTGATAGCCTGGAATGGTCCGGATCACCTGTGGATCGGATAGCCTCTCAAGGTGTTTCAGGTCTTCCGTGTCCAGTCCGAACGATAACATATGAGTGATCAGGTCATCCATCAATAATCCGCTCGTTGGACAATAATCGTTTAACTGCTCTGACCAGTCCCCGTACTTCTGCATGGCACGAGTGTGTATTTCTTTTTTGCTCAGTTGGGTTAGTTCCTGTGCAAGGTGTCCACAGTTACAGCTGCCCATATGTCCCCATTGGTACCCATCGGTTTTTTCTAATTTTTTCGCCGTATTTCGAATGGCTTCGATCAGTGTGATATTCGGATATGCCATAATTTTTCTTGGTTTGGTATATAACCTCTTCAGGTAGCGGAAAGTTTAGGAACAACCCCTCAAATTTGCTAAAAGAAGCGCATTTAGCTAATATTGTTTAGTATCAATAACCATTAAACTATACGAATTATGGGAAAAGGAGATATAAAAACCAAGAAAGGGAAAATTGCCAATGGAACATTCGGCGTTTCCCGTCCGCGACCAACATCCAATAAGGCAAAAGCAAAGGCCTCGGCTGAAAAAGCGGAAAAGAAACCAGCCAAGAAAAAAGCCACAAAAGCTAAAGCATCGAAAAAATAATTCATCAAGTTGTAGCAAATTTCGAATTCTTTAATACTTTTGAGATCTGTTATGACAAAAACACATTCTTATAGCGTCTGGTACTGGTACTTTACTCCAAAGGAGCAAGGGACAGCGCTATTGTAATGAATTAATCAATAGAAGAATATACAAAAAGCCTGCTGTTCACTTACAGTAGGCTTTTTTTTTAAGCATATGGAAAGAATCATATTTCACACGAACAAGCAAAAATTGCTGGCAGATACCATAACACCGGTGAGTATTTATCTGCGTTTGCGCGATGAATTTGCCGGCAGCATTATGCTTGAGAGCTCGGATTACCACGGAAACGAAAACAGTTTTTCCTATGTATGCTGTGATCCGCTGGCGAGTTTTGAAGTGACAGGGGATCAGCTCAAAGTGAATTATCCGCATCAGAAAGAGCAGATCAAACAGGTTGACCGTACCAATTTATTAGCCGAATTAAATGCCTTTGTATCCTCCTTCCAGTATGAGGAGGACGAGGAGAAGTTTGTGACCAATGGCTTATTTGGCTACATGACCTATGATTCCGTACGCTTTTTTGAGGAGGTAGACCTGAAGAATATCCAGGAAGAAATCCCGGATATCATTTACAGGGTTTACAGGTATGTGGTCATCATCGACCATTTTAAGAATGAAATGTACCTGTATGAACACCTGACAGATCAGTCGGAGGAGAGTGGTTTGGATAACCTGGCCTCCCTGATCAAACAGAATACGG
>CAYGOW010000092.1:2628-4394 GCA_964351425.1 uncultured Roseivirgaceae bacterium | reverse complement strand
TCAGAGGAAGAACCATCCAATTACACGGACAATGAATTCCTCGAGATTATTCAGAAGGGCAAGGACCACTGCCTGCGCGGAGATGTTTTTCAAATTGTTTTGAGCCGTAGGTTCAGCAGTTCCTTTATGGGGGATGAGTTTAATGTCTACCGGGCCCTCAGGTCGGTGAATCCTTCTCCCTATCTATTCTATTTTGATTATGGCAATTACCGGATTTTTGGATCTTCACCTGAATCTCAAATAGTCATTCGTGACGGGAAAGCAAGTATCTGGCCCATTGCCGGTACTTTCCGGCGGACAGGAAATGATGAGGCAGATGCGGAACTGGCGCGAACCCTGTCAGAGGATGAAAAGGAAAATTCGGAACATGTGATGCTCGTGGATCTGGCCCGCAATGATTTGAGCCGTAATTCCAGTGAAGTGGAGGTGGAAGTTTTCAAGGAAGTCCAATATTACTCGCATGTTATTCATCTGGTCTCGAAAGTGACAGGTGTTCTTGACCCTGAGGTCAGTCCGCTGCAACTGGTGGCCGACACGTTTCCGGCAGGCACGCTTTCCGGAGCGCCCAAGCACATGGCCATGCAGCTTATTGATAAATATGAATCGACGAGCCGGAATTACTACGGGGGAGCCATTGGCTTCATGGGCTTTAACGGAGACTTTAACCACGCCATTATGATCCGGTCATTCCTGAGTCGTGAGAATACACTTTATTACCAGGCAGGTGCGGGTGTTGTAGCCAAATCGGTCCCTGAAAAAGAGTTGAACGAAGTAAATAATAAGCTTGCCGCCTTGCGTCAGGCCTTAAACCGGGCCAAAGAGCTGAATGCACAATGAAAGTACTCGTATTGGACAACTACGATTCATTTACCTACAACCTGGTGCATATCATCAGGCGTCTGAACCTGCATTCCGAGTTGGCTATCTACCGGAATGATCATATAGCGCTATCTGATTTGGAGAAGTATGACAAGATTTTATTGTCGCCGGGTCCGGGTATTCCGGATGAAGCGGGTATCATGAAGGAAGTGATAGCAACGTATGGTCCCAGTAAGAGCATTATGGGGGTGTGCCTTGGGCACCAGGGAATTGGAGAAGTTCTGGGGGCTGATTTGTACAACATGCCGGTGGTACGGCATGGCGTAACCACCCGGATCGAAGTGTTGGCCTCTGATGAGTATCTGTTTGATAAAATGGAGAATAACTTTCAGGCATGTCTTTATCATTCCTGGGCCATTGTTCCCGAGAGTGTTAATGGGCCCCTGGAGGTAACAGCGCGGGATGAGCATGATGTTATAATGGCAGTGCGACATCGCGAGTGGGATTTGCATGGCGTTCAATTTCATCCCGAATCAATCCTCACTGATAATGGGGAGCAACTTATTAAAAACTGGTTAAAACATGGAAATTAAGGAAATACTGAACCGGCTGATTGAGCACAAAAGCCTTAATCGTGAACAGGCCCGGGAAGTCTTGGTTAACCTTGCCAAGGGGGCGTACAACGAACATCAGGTGGCGGCTTTTCTTACCGTATATATGATGCGTAGTATTACCGTTGATGAACTCGAAGGGTTCAGGGATGCCATGCTGGAATTATGTCTTCCCCTTGATCTCTCGGACTTTGACACGATTGATTTATGTGGGACAGGAGGCGACGGCAAGAATACCTTCAACATCAGCACACTCTCTTCATTTGTTGTGGCCGGTGCTGGTCAGGCGGTGGCAAAGCACGGGAATAACGGAGTGCCCTCGGTGTGTGGTTCGTC
>CAYGOW010000092.1:0-2618 GCA_964351425.1 uncultured Roseivirgaceae bacterium | reverse complement strand
ACGAATTCACCAATAATCCAGACCAGTTGCACCGTGATCTGGAGAATGCCAACATATGTTTTCTTCATGCCCCGTTATTCCATCCGGCCATGAAGAACGTGGCACCCATTCGCCGAAACCTGGGTGTGAAGACCTTTTTTAATATGCTGGGCCCCATGGTCAATCCGTCTTCACCCTCGCGTCAGTTAGTGGGTGTTTTCAGTCTTGAACTGGCACGTTTGTATGGGTATCTGTACCAGCAGACGGACAAAGAATTTCTTATAATCCATGCCTTGGACGGGTATGATGAAGTGTCATTAACGGGAGGAGCAAAAATTATAACGAGGAAAGGGGAGCGGATTATCCAGCCGGAAGACCTGGGCCTCGGCCGGCATACCGCAGCGTCTATTCATGGTGGGAAAACCATTGAAGAAACAGCAGCCATATTTGAAACCATCATCACGGGAAAAGGAACGAAGGCCCAGGAAGAAGTAGTTCTGGCTAATTCCGGACTGGCCCTTTATTGTGGTGACCCGTCATTAGGCTATGAAGGGGCTGTTGAAAAAGCACGGGAATCCCTTAAAAGCGGGAAGGCACTGGAAACATTTAAAAAACTTATCAATAAATCTACAACACATGTATTATGAATATTCTTGAGAAAATTATAGCGCACAAAGAGGAGGAAGTCCGGGAAAAGAAAGCCCTGTATTCTCAAAAATTACTGGAGCAACGCATTTTCTTCGAAACCAAAGCTGTTTCATTGAAAAAGTATCTCTTACGGGATGATAAATCCGGAATTATCGCAGAAATAAAACGAAAATCCCCTTCAAAAGGAGTGATTAATCCGGCGGTTTCGATCGAACGAACGTCGATTGGATATATGCAGGCAGGGGCATCCGCCTTGTCGGTACTGACGGACAAAGAGTTTTTTGGCGGTTCGAATGAAGACCTGACCACGGCCAGGAAGTTTAATTTCTGCCCCATCCTGCGCAAGGACTTTATCATTGATGAGTACCAGATTGTTGAAGCGAAATCAATAGGTGCAGATGCCATTTTGCTAATCGCGGCAGCACTTGATCCATCAAAATTGAAAGAACTGGCGGCTTTTGCCAAGTCACTGGGACTTGAAACTTTGATGGAAGTTCACAACCAGACAGAACTGGAACGTAGTCTGAATGAACACATTGACCTGGTCGGCGTAAACAACCGGGACCTTACCACTTTTGAAGTAGACCTTGATACCTCTGTAAAATTGGCGCAGTTAATTCCATCTGAATTTATTAAGGTGTCCGAAAGCGGAATCCATACGCCTGATCAGGTGGTTGCCTTGAAGGAACATGGATATGAAGGCTTTTTGATCGGTGAGCAATTCATGAAAGAAAACAGGCCCGAGAAAGCTTGTGCAAGATTTATTGAGAAATTAAGTCAGTTGGAAAAAACGGCATATGCCAAACAATAAGATGATGTGGAAAGTTTGTGGGATGAGGGAATTGAGTAATATCCGGCAGGTGGCCATGTTGCGACCTGATTTTATGGGTTTTATTTTTTATCCTCCTTCACCGCGATACGTTGGTGAGGATTTCCCACAGGCAAATACTATTCATCTTGGAGAAACAAAAACGGTAGGTGTCTTTGTTAATCAATCGACGGCCGAGATACGAGATAAAATCGATCGTTATAAACTGGATTATGTTCAGTTACATGGCGATGAATCACTGGAGCAAGTAAAAGAACTAAGCAGGTATGCCGGAGTGATTAAAGTAATTTCCGGTAATGACCTGCCTTCAAGGGAAACATTACAACCCTACGAACCATTTCTGAGTTATTGGCTGATCGATACGCGGACGGCGAAGCAACATGGCGGAACGGGACAGCGATTTGACTGGAAAGTGCTCGAGGGGCTGAACCTGACACGGGAAATCCTGCTGAGTGGCGGGATAGGGGTTGAAGAAGCGGCTGAAGCCGCGCGTCTTGAAGCAGACGGTGTGGTTGGGATAGATGTGAACAGCAAAGCGGAAGATGCTCCGGGCCTGAAGAATATAGATACGTTAAAAAAAATATACAATGAGTTACACGGTTGATGAGAGAGGATATTACGGGACATACGGCGGGGCTTACATACCGGAAATGCTGTACCCGAATATCGAGGAACTTCGGGAGAATTATCTGGCCATCATGCAGGAAGATTCCTTTCAGCAAGATTTCCAGCAATTGCTTCGCGATTACGTGGGGCGTCCTACACCTTTGTTTGAAGCTTCCCGGTTGTCTGAGAAATATGGTGCCCGAATTTTTCTTAAGCGGGAGGACCTGTGTCATACCGGCGCGCATAAAGTAAACAATACCATTGGCCAGATTTTGATGGCCCGCCGGCTTGGAAAACAAAAGATTATTGCTGAGACAGGAGCGGGACAGCATGGCGTCGCCACGGCCACCGTATGTGCACTAATGGGAATGGAGTGTGTGGTGTACATGGGTGAAGTGGACATGGCACGTCAACGGCCCAATGTGGAGCGTATGAGAATTCTGGGTGCAGAGGTAATACCGGCACGTAGCGGAAGCAAGACACTGAAGGATGCTACCAATGAAGCGATGCGTCATTGGATCAACAACCCATCGGATACGCATTACATCATAGGATC
>CAYGOW010000091.1:985-10858 GCA_964351425.1 uncultured Roseivirgaceae bacterium | reverse complement strand
GCCCCCCATCAAAGTGATACGGTGGCCCTCCATAATTTTAATGGCGGGTACTGCGGACTTAACGCGGTGGAAAACGGAACTTTTAACCTTTGTTACCTCAGCCATCGGGACAACCTGAGAGAATATAAAGATATAACTCAAATGGAAAAGGAAGTGCTGTGCAGGAATCCTCATCTTGAAAAGATTTTTTCAGAAAGTGAGTTTCTATGGGACGCCCCACTGGTTATCAACGAAATTTCATTTGAAACCAAAGAGCCGGTCATTGATCACGTCCTGATGTGCGGTGATGCGGCTGGCATGATCACACCTCTTTGCGGTAATGGCATGGCCATGGCCATTCATAGCGGGAAAATATTATCCGAGTGTATTCTCTCCCACACCCGGAACGGGAATTTCAACCGAACTGATTTGGAAAATGATTATCGCAAGGCATGGAATAATCAATTCTCACTACGACTTTCAACCGGCAGACAAATTCAACGCCTTTTTGGACGCCCCTTTTTCTCCAAAATGGCTGTTTCCCTTGGAAGAAATTCTCCGCCGGTAGCCAGGTTTTTAATGAGTAAGACCCACGGGGTTCCCTTTCATTAGAATCCTCCTCGAATAGCTTGAAGGACCTGGGTCGAATCCAGGAAAAAGTAAATGAAAAATACGTTGAGGCAAAAAGCGGATAAAAAATTTAGGGTCATTGTTTTCTCATAATTCGCCTTGCTTCTGTCATTCCGGACCTGCCAGTACCAGTATCCAAAGAACATCAGAACTGGTGAAAGTGCCAGTAAAAATAAATACGCGTAGCTGATGTCGTAGTTGGCTATAAAGTACCAGCAAAATAAGGATGCGCCAAGCGTGAAAACTGCCGCGGTAAAATGAAAAGTGCCCAGGATCCCCAGCCGAATACTTAATGTATTATCTCCCCGACGGGCATCTTCCCGGTGTTGGTACACCTGCGTCATAGGGTATGACCCCCAAAGGATCATGGAGGTGAGAAAGGCAGGTATCAAAATGGACGGACGCCATAAAATGCCAGCCGCAAAATCATTCAAGCCCGTATAGGCCATCAAAAATGTAAATGCCCCCTGAAACAAACCGGCAATAAACCAGCTGCCCCAGGCATATTTCTTCAGCCTGATCATTGGATGACTGTAGGCTTTGGAAACTATTCCGTATATGATTAACATCACTGCAAAGGTCCAGCTGATCATAGCGCCCAACACAACAGCTATCGCATCAAATAATAATGCCAGGTAATAAAGCCCTTTGGAAACTTTTGGTGGTTTTTTGAGTCCGCCAATACTTTCTTCGTCCTTATCAAAATAGCTATTGTAGCCATTGGAGGCAGGATAGAGGAAAAAATGAAGCGCCACGAAAACAATCAGCAATCGGGACTCATTAAGGTTAGGAGATAAGGCCAATGCAAACAGAAATACAGGAAGGAGAAAAAATGAGAATGGTATTCTTAAATGTAACCAGCTTGACCTTTTAAACATTATTCCGTGTTTTCGGCTGAAGATATCAAATTTTAACTATTATTAATAAATGAATCCCTGTATAACCGCTATGGGCACCGCTGTGCCACGCTATAAAATTGATCAGCAAGATGTCTTGCAGTTCATGATCAGGGCCCACGGGCTGCAAGGGGAAGAGGCACGCCGTCTTCAACTGCTTTACAGAGCGTCAGGTATTCAATCCAGGTTTTCGGTAGTGGCCGATTATCAAAAGTCCTCGGATTTTACATTTTTCCCGAACAATGATGCCCTGGAGCCCTTTCCGCCAACCAGCAAACGCCAGGAAAAATACCGGAATGAAGCTCTGCTGCTCAGTGTACAATCAACGGAAAAATGCCTTGCCGGATCCAATCTTGCCCGTGAGGATATCACCCACCTGGTGACCGTTAGCTGTACCGGACTCTATGCGCCGGGGTTGGATATAGAACTGGTCTATAAACTTGGCCTTAATCCATCTGTTAAACGGACTGCTATCAATTTCATGGGCTGCTATGCGGCATTTAACGCATTGAAGGTTGCCAATGCATTCTGCAAGGAGGATCATCACGCCAAAGTCCTCGTCGTCTGTACCGAATTATGCAGCATCCACTTTCAAAAAGAACCTACTGAAGATAATTTACTGGCAAATGCCCTGTTTGGAGACGGATCAGCCGCCGTGCTGGTTGAAGGAAAGCATACGGCCAATCACGCGCTGGAATTAAGCGAATTCAAATGCACATTGGCCCCAAGTGGTATCAATGAGATGGCCTGGGAGGTTGGTGATACCGGTTTTGAAATGAAACTTTCCGCCTATGTCCCAAACATCATTCAGACGGGTATCCGGCAATTACTCGACTCCCTTGACTCGGAAACAAATAACGGCTTCGACTATTATGCCATTCACCCGGGAGGTAAAAAAATTCTGCAGGTAGTGGAGGAACGACTCGATATACCCAAAGAGAAGAACAAATTCTCCCGCCGAATTTTGAAAAATTATGGCAACATGTCGTCAGCGACTATCCTGTTTGTCTTTCAGGAAATATTCAAACAGCTTTCTAAAAAGGACCACCATAAAAAAATGCTCTCCTTTGCTTTCGGACCGGGCCTGACCATGGAAAGCCTGATCATAACCACACACGTTCGCTAATGGCCGTCCAGTTCGATATCCGCTCCCAGGAAGCTGAGCTCATGGATGACCTAAACAGCTCAGGGGAAGTGATTGATCAGACATTAAAGGAATTGCATACCATTAACCGGTGGCTGGGCGGGGATCATGTCACAATCAACGGGCTTAATAAACTTCTGGCAGAAATCGACAATCCGCAGGAAATCCATATCCTTGATATCGGCTGCGGTGGCGGCGACATACTAAAAAAAATCTGTCATTGGGCACGAAAACGTTCCATCCCGATCAAACTTACCGGTGTTGATGCCAATCCTAATATTGTGGATTACGCACAGGCCAATACCAGGGACTATCCGGAAATCAGCTACCAGTCGGTAAACATTTTTTCAGAAGAATTTAAAAACATCTCCTGTGATGTAGTCACGGCAACCCTTTTCACCCATCACTTTACCCAGGGCGAACTTGTCCGGCTATTTAAGCAATTAAAAGAGCAAGCGCGGTATGGTATGGTCATAAATGACCTTCACCGTCACTGGTTTGCCTATCATTCCATCAAAATCCTGACCAAATGGTTTTCCCGTTCGGAAATGGTTCGTAATGATGCCGCGGTTTCGGTCCTGCGTTCATTCAGAAAAAACGAACTTCAAACGATTATGAAGTCATGTGGAATTGATGATTATGATCTGAAATGGTACTGGGCTTTCCGATGGCAGCTTATTGCCCGATGGAGATCATGACTCCCAACGAACCTTGTCTTCCATTCCCGATCTTTTCCCCGAGGGCCAGCGATCTGACTTCGGCACCCCCAGATATAAAAACCCCAGGAGCCTGTCTTCAGGTCCCCATCCAAAAAACTCATTCACACCTTCATAAAATGTGACTCCCCCTGTACTCCAGTAGCAGCCTATCCGATGCGCCGAGGCGGTGAGCCACATATTCTGTACAGCACAGGACACCGCACAGATTTCTTCTACCTCAGGAACCGATTTACGTTCATCACGATGCATGCCTATGGCGATTACATGTGAACACTCCGTTGGTTTCTGTCGCAATTTTTCCATTTTTCCGGAATCAAAATCTTCGCCCCGGTAGCGTTCCGAATACTTTGCCGCCTGGAATTCCCCCAATCGGTCCAGTCCTTCCCCTTCAAATACCACAAACCGCCAGGGTTCTGTGAGCCGGTGGGTTGGTGCCCAACGCGCATTCTCCAGCATCTCCTCAATAATCGCTCTGTCCACCTTTTCTCCGCTGAACATATTCGTATACAAGGAGCGTCGCTCCCTGATTAATGTGTTGTGTTCCATATCTTCCAGAATCTGTAACTTAGACCAAAATTAAAGTTACGCCGAATGAAAATAATTTTTGCTGCCCTTTTAATTCTTTCTGCTTTCTCCCTGCCGGCTCAGCAACCAATCACTCCTTTTGAAAAATCAGGTGGCTCTCAAACGGGCACCTACGAGGAAGTAATTCGGTTCTATACGCAGCTTGCCGCCTCCTCTGACCTGGTCAAATTGCATTCCATGGGCCAAACCGATAGCGGGCAGCCGCTCCACCTTGTGACGATTGATCCCGATGCAAAGCATGACCCCGCCGAGGCTCGTGACATGGGAAAAACCATTGTCTTGATTAACAACGGGATCCATCCCGGCGAACCAGATGGGATTGAAGCCTCCATGATGCTGGCCCGGGACTTACTCGACCCTTCCAAACGGGCTTTGCTGGAGAATACATTCCTGGCCATCATCCCTGTCTACAATATTGGTGGCGCCCTCAACCGAAACAGCACCTCCCGGGTCAATCAATCCGGTCCGGAAGCCTATGGATTCAGGGGCAATGCCAGAAACTATGACTTAAACAGGGACTTCATCAAGGCGGATACGCGGAATGCACGCTCATTCTACCAGGTCTACCATCTCCTGAAACCCGACTTATTTGTAGATACCCACGTCAGCAACGGGGCAGATTACCAGTACAAAATTACCCATCTCGCCACACAACATGACAAAATTGGCGGCCAGATGGGCGAATACATCTACACCACTTTTACACCGGAGCTTGAAAGCAAGATGACGGCTAAAAAGTTTCCCATTACGCCTTATGTGAATGTGTTTAACCGAACACCTGAAGAACGTGGGTTCAGCCAATTTTTGGACAATCCGCGCTATTCGACGGGCTATACAGCTTTATTTAATACCCTGGGCTTCATGATTGAAACCCACATGCTTAAGCCATTTGATGAACGCGTGAATGCCACCTATGCTTTTCTTGAAGCCACACTTGAAATCGCCCGGGAGGATGGTGCCCAAATACGGCAGCTTCACCGGGGGACCTCAACCATTCAACCCGGAACGCTGCATCCTGTGGCCTGGAAGCCAGACATGTCCCGTGCCGACACCATCACTTTTCTTGGATACGAGGGCACGATGGAAGACAGTGATATTACCGGGCAAAAACGACTCAAGTATCACCGGGATCAGCCTTTCAGCAAACGTATCCCTTATTACAATCATTTCGCTCCGTCCGCTTCGGTTATTGTCCCGGTCGGTTACATCATCCCCCAGGGATGGCATGAGGTAATTCATCTCTTAAAGGAGAATAACGTAGCGCTTGTGCCACTGAAAAATGATACCTCCATAAATGTCGAGGCGTACAAGATAAATTCCTACGACACAAGTCCGCGTGCGTACGAAGGTCATTACCCGCATTCAAATGTGCAGATGGAAAAAATCAAGTCGACGATTTCCTTCCGCAGCGGAGATGTGATTGCCTATGTAAACCAACCCTCCGGAAGGTACCTGGTGGAAACGCTGGAGCCTGAAGCAACGGATTCATTTTAACTAGAATTTCTTTGATACAATTCTCCAGCAAAAAGAGGGGTTCTCTCCCTATGTATTTGAGGACCTGGCCAAAAATTTACTGGAGAATGATGATGTGCTGCGTATTGCCTTTGAGAAGAAAAAGTCAGAAGAACCAGAGTTTGCCGGCAACTGGTATGCCCAGCTGAATTTTATCTATGAAAATTCCCCCTACAAAGAAGCGGCGTACTTGCTTTATCCAATATTTCGGCTGGTGCCATAACCGTCCGTTAAGTTGCGTGTTAGGGGATTATGGACATTACTCTGATTTTTCCCCATCAGCTATTCCGGGCTAATCCGGCCACGTCACAAAACAGAAAGGTCGTACTCTACGAAGACCCGCTGTTCTTTACGCAGTATGCCTTTCACAAGAAAAAACTGATCCTGCACCGGGCTTCGATGAAGTATTACGCGAGCTACCTGGAACAGCAGGGATATGAGGCGGAGTACCTGTCGTGTCGTCAGTTTCCTTCCCTGTCTGAGGTAGTGAAGGAATTAAAAAACCGAGATGTAACCACCATTCATACGACGGCTCCGACAGACTACATGCTGGATCGCAGGCTGAATCGCTACACACACGCGCAGGATATCGAGCTGAAATATTATAAAAACCCCATGTTTCTGTTGAACGAAAATGAAATATCCGATAAGCTCGGTGGGATGAAATCGTATTTCATGGCGTCCTTCTATAAAAAACAACGGCGGGATATGGATATCCTCATGGAAGACGGCGAACCGATTGGCGGAAAATGGAGCTTTGACGATGAGAACCGCAAGAAACTTCCGAAGCAGGAACAGCCCCCTGAAATTTACATCCCTCAGCAAAATGACTACGTAAAGGAGGCCATCGAATACGTGAACAATGAGTTCCCCGATAACCCGGGAGGAACAGATCATTTCATGTACCCGGTAACGTTTTACCAGGCGGACAAATGGCTGGAAGACTTCCTCGAAAACCGAATGGGGAAATTCGGAGATTACGAGGATGCCATGAGCAAAGAGTCTCCCTTTTTGTATCACTCCGTGCTGACCCCAGCGCTGAACATCGGGCTGCTCACCCCGAAGCAGGTGTTGGATACGACGATGGAGTGGCATGCCAAAAAGGAGTTCCCGATTAATTCACTGGAAGGGTTTATTCGACAGATCATCGGATGGCGTGAATTCATCCGGGGGATTTACCAGTTAGAAGGTACCTTTGAACGAAAGGAAAATCATTTCGGTTACACACGAAAAATACCAGCTTCCTTCTGGTCAGGAGATACAGGAATCCCACCAATTGATGACGTGATCCACAAAGTACTGGAGCACGGATATGCCCATCACATTGAACGGCTCATGATCGTGGGAAACTTTATGTTGCTGTGTGAATTTGATCCGGACGAAGTTCATCGCTGGTTCATGGAGCTTTTCGTAGATGCGTATGACTGGGTCATGGTACCTAATGTATACGGAATGATCCTATACGCAGACGGAGGCCTCTTTACCACCAAACCCTATATCTCCGGTTCAAATTACGTGCGCAAAATGAGTGCCTACGGCAAGGGAGACTGGAGCGACATCTGGGATGGTTTGTACTGGAGGTTTTTACATGTCCACCGGGAAGAGCTTGGCCAAAACCGACGGATGAACATGGTCATGAGCCTGTTGGACAGGATGTCTTCAGATAAGCTTTCCAAACACATGGAAAATGCCGAAAAGTTTCTTGAAGAATTATGAAGAAGGATAAAAAAAACGGGAGAATGAATCTTCATTTCTCCCGATAAGTCTTTCCTTTATCTGAATGCCCGGGTCACACTGAAAGAATAGTGGATACCTATCTGCAGCCCCAGGTTCAGTTGCGCTTTTTGCGCAAACAATTGCTGGGCATTATTCTCCAGAATTAAATCAAACGCGTCTTCATTAGTCATTTCCGTAATACGGTAATTAGCACGAAGCAACGTTGAAAGTACCAGGTGAGGACCCAAATCAATGTTTATACCCATTGCGCCGGCAATCTGGAATTCCATTTGCTTGAAATCATCTGCCTCACGGTTAAGTAATTCCGTGGCACTGATATCTGACGGAATGGAATATTCTCCATTTTGTGCCTGCTCGGGGCTCTGGGTAGCAGAAGGATACGTCGCTGAAATATCAGCAAAACTCGCATCTGAAGGAATCTTGTAATCCCCTGCCTCCACGTAATAACTTTCTACCGCTGCGGTCAACAAGGACATCTGCGGACCAACAGAAAAATTAAAACGGGCCTTGGCATCGCTGTTATTCAAAAAACGAAGCATAAGGGGTAGATGAATATATTGTAAATCAATTTCCTGTCCGCCTTTGATCTGATCCGCGATGTCGACAATTTCATAAATCATCTCCTGGTTTGACAGAATAGATTCCAGGGTCAGACCAAAAGAAGGTGTCAGGTCAAACCCGACGTTTACACCAATCGGACTTGACGCCATGGTGATGGTTGAATTATACCGGGGGTCTTCACTTAATCCGTTATCCAGGATAATCGTCGAATTGATCCCGGTTGTCAGGCCAACATGCAATCCTTGTCCCATGACGGCGAGCGCTGCAAAAAATAATACAGCCAGGCTAAAAAATTTCTTCACGTGTTTATCAGTTATGTTCGCTAATAAATACGAGCGAGGGACTATTGTAACCCGATAAACAGGACAAAATGGCCTGTATTCTTACATAGGGACTACTTCATAAACATCTCCGGGTGTTTATCGTCATAATCTGTGGCTTCCTGATAGGCTTCACCCAACCTGATTAAGGAAGCTTCATCCATGTAATTCGCCAGGAATGTAATACTTGTCGGTGATCCGTTATCCGTAAATCCATTTGGTAACACCAGACAAGGGTGTCCGGTGAGATTGGTCATGACCAGTTGTCTGGAGAAACTGGGGGCGATGACGACGTCGTAATCTTTCAGTACGTCATCCAGCGCTTTTATCAACTGCGTGCGGATGCGGTTGGCATTTACATATTCCGCCGCGGGAATAAACCTGGCTGAACGAAAGTAATTTGGCCATGCCCCTTTATCCTGACGCACCATGAGGTTGTCTTTTTCAGACCGGGTAAGTTCGTCAAAGGCAGCCGATGATTCAGAGGCAAGAATGATCGACATGGCCCAAAGGGGAAAGTCTTCCGGGAGATCAACCGGTTCAATATCGACGCCCAAATTCCGAATCTCCACGAGCGTCAGACTGTCCTGTGCCCTGCCTTCAAAAGCACCAGCCATGTAGCCAATTTTGAGTGATGTCAGGTCACTGTTGGAAAGATAATTAAAACCGCTGTCGCGGGTAGTCGGATCATTTGGATCGACCCCTCGAATGACATCAAATACCAGGGCGGCATCCTTCGCACTTCGTGTGATGGGACCGGCTTTATCCATGGACCAGCTCAATGCCATGCCACCGGCCCGGCTGACCCGTCCAAAGGTTGGACGTAATCCGGTCGTTCCGCATCGCGTAGAAGGTGAAACAATGGACCCAAGCGTTTCTGTCCCGATGGCAAAAGGTACAAGTCCCGCGGAAACTGCAGAGGCAGATCCTGCGGATGAACCACTGGACCCCTGGTTCAGGTTCCAGGGATTACGTGTAACACCCCCGTACCAAACATCCCCCATCGCCAGTGCACCAAGGGTCAGTTTCACAACCAAAACCGCACCTGCATCCGCTAGTTTTTCTACGATAAAAGAGGTGTTATCGATGGTTTGATCTTTATAAGGCATGGCCCCCCAACTGGTCACGGTTCCCTCCACGGCAAACAAGTCCTTTAGCCCGTATGGAATCCCGTGTAAAGGCCCTTTATAAAACCCTTCGACCAGAGCTTCATCCGCGGCACGTGCCTGGGCAAGTGCCTCCTCCTCCAATAAAGAAACCACACATTGCAGGGTATCTCCATATTGCTTCAGGCGGTCAATGTAAAAGCGGGTCAATTCAACCGATGTTATTTTGCGGTTTTTGATAAGCGATGCAAGCTGCGACACCGAATAGTAGGCCAGGTCGGCACGGCGCTTGGGCAGCGAGACATTCTCCGGTATATTCCAGTTATTTTCCTGCTGGTCAACCGCCGTGAAATTTACAATCGCCATCGGGTCAAATATCATGGCTGGCGGAACATCATTGGTCAACCGATATTGATGTAACTGTTCGATCCGGGCCGCCATAACCTGCAGATTTTCGCGCATAGAATCACGCTCAGCAGGCGTCATAACAACATCGTAAAATGGTTCGATATATCGGGTTGAATCAAATCCCTGGCCAGAACTTTCCAAACAAATTAAGGAAATGATAGAAATGATGAGTAGCTTAGAATATCGCATATCAATAGTATTTGCCGGAAGTTACAAAAATTACATAGCCCGGAACATACCGTTAATGTAGAATTAGTGCCATGAAAAAACATTTTA
>CAYGOW010000091.1:0-975 GCA_964351425.1 uncultured Roseivirgaceae bacterium | reverse complement strand
TCTGTTCGAATACAACGACTGGGCCAACCAGCGCATGATCATTACCCTGGAAGAAGAGAATAGCGACGATTATCAACTGCTGCTGCTTTTGAGTCATTTACTATCCTCTCAAATTGTTTGGCTCAACCGGGTAAAGGATTTGCCCACTTCGCCGTTTCCCCTCTGGGAAAAGTATAAATTGCGTGAATTGCGCAGTATGAATGAGGAGAGTACGGCCAACTGGATTGATTTGATCCGTAAGCACAAGCAGGACACCTTTGAGGAAATGATCTTCTACAAGAATTCCAAGGGCACAAAATTCGAGAATACCCTTCGGGAAATCGTAACGCATGTCATCAACCATAGCACCTACCATCGCGCTCAAATGGTAAATGTCATGAAACAGTTACAGATACAGCCTCCGGTCACTGATTATATTGCCTACAGAAGGCTTCTGTAAACAAATAGAGGTTGTAACACGTTTTTAGTATAAATTAAGAACAAACCAATATGAAAACTTTATACTCATTTCTAATAGCCTTTTTACTGGTCATTCCAACCTTCGCACAAGACAATATTATGGACGGCATTACTGTGTGCCATACGCCTGCCATGGAGAGCTTTGCCATGCTGGCCTCCAATAATAATTTCAACGCAGATCACAGAGAACCACTTCCGTATGTTCATCAGTCCCAAGCGGGGAAAATGATTACATTCAAAACCCCGGATGGAAAAACTGCCAGTGGTTTTTACCTCGAACCTGCGGTTGATTCGGACGAATATTTATTTGTATTCCCGGAATGGTGGGGGCTGAATGACTACATCAAGCGGGAAGCTGAAAAATACTTTAATGACCTGAAGAATGTGCATGTCATTGCCCTTGACATGTATGACGGACAGGTAGCCACGACACGTGAAGAAGCAGGCAAGCTTATGCAGGGGATGAACCAGGAGCGAGGTGTCGCCATCGTTAAAGGGGCTCTCGATTTTGCCGGG
>CAYGOW010000090.1:7749-10882 GCA_964351425.1 uncultured Roseivirgaceae bacterium | reverse complement strand
CGTCTTCTCCTGTCGCAGGATTTCGGGTAAAGCAGACACCTGTTGCGCAATCATCACCCATATTACCATAAACCATAACCTCCACATTCACGGCGGTACCTAATAAGCCGGTGATGCGGTTAATTTTGCGATAGGTTCGGGCTCGTTTACTGCCCCAGGAACCAAATACCGCGTTGATGGCATAATGAAGTTGTTCGTTAGGATCCTGAGGGAATACAAATCCGGTATTCTTTCGATAGACGGCTTTGTAGCGATCCACCAGGTCTTTCAATTCCTCGACACCTAGTTCCGTGTCGTTGTTTACTCCCTTTTCATTTTTTAAAGCTTCGAGTACGATTTCGAATTGTTCGTGTTCAATTCCCATCACGACATCACCAAACATATCGATGAAGCGCCGGTAGCAATCATAAGCAAATCGTTCATTATTGGTTTTCCGGGCGAGTCCGAGAACAGAGTTGTCATTGATACCCAGGTTCAGGACGGTATCCATCATTCCTGGCATAGATACTGCTGCTCCGGAGCGTACGGAAACGAGAAGAGGGTCGTCCGCATCCCCGAACTTTTGTCCCATCAGGTCTTCGAGGAACCTTACACTTTCCTGTAATTGTTCTTCAAGTCCCTGGGGCCATGATTCATTGTGTTCGTTGAAATAAGCACAGACCTCGGTTGAAATTGTAAAACCGGGAGGTATGGGCAGGCCAATTGCACTCATTTCTGCCAGGTTGGCCCCTTTTCCACCGAGTAATGCTTTCATGGATTTGTCTCCTTCGGCACTTCCTCCACCGAAGGTATAAACGTGTTTTCCTGGTCTCATAATGGTAAAATTTAGGTTTGAGGAAGGCGTTGATTAGTTATATACCTCCCGAATATTTGCTTATGAAATTCAGGTTTATTTGGGTAAAAAGGTATGATAAGGTAGTGTTGCCGGACTGATTTATGTCAGTATGGGAGAATTACTGTAATGACGTGGACGACATAGATCATGTCAACACAAAGTCCATCGAAAAAAAGAACGCAATATTGCTTCAATACTTACGTCCTATCTGCTTATAAATTAAATCTACTTATATTAGAACATGGATAGTGCAACCTTCATTAAGGTCCTGGATCTTGAAAAACCAACCCGTCTCGAAGCCCTAAAGGTCATTTTTGATAAGTTGAATGATATGCCTCATTCATTTATTGCGCTAAACTGGCACTCATCCCATGAATACCTGTATATCAGTGAAAATGTGGAGAATTTGACAGGGTATCCGTATAAGAATTTCCGGGAACATGGAATCATGTTCCTTTATTCAGTGACGCCACCGGAACTGATCAATCATATCTCCTCGACCTTGGCTCAACAACTTGCGGTCCTGGAAGAAAACCCTCTGTTAATCACCAACCCGGTTCAGATGGCAGTCGACGGAGGTATCATTCACCGCAATGGAGAATCCATGCCTGTCAGGTGCCTGTCAACCATACTGGATTACCTCCCGGGACAAAAACGGGCGTACCTGGTGCTGAGTGTTTACATCTCGATGGAAGATGCTGGCGAAAAGCTCGAAGTTTTGACAAAGGAGTCTTCGTCATTGCAGCTTGACCTGCACAGACTATATATGGAAATGAATCCCCGACGATTCGGTATGGTTCAGTCCTTCAAATTATTAACAGCACGCGAACTGGAAATAGCGAAGCTTATCCGGGCCGGACATAACTCGAAAACGATAGCGGATAAATTGTCTATCGCCTTGCATACCGTGACCAGTCATAGGAAAAGTATTCTGAAGAAAATGAATGCCAATACGACCACCGAAATGGTCCATATTTTGAATCAGGTCAGTTAAAGTTATTTGTCTTCACTTTTGATCCGAAGGGATACACCAATCTGCAAATACCTGTTCTTATTGCCCTCATTTACATCCAGTAAACCACCGTGATACCGCGCTTCTACACCAACCGGACCAAAGTGAAATGCGGCACCAAATTGGTAAGCAAAATCGAGAAATTGGGTTTTGGTATCATCCGTAATGTCTTCATTCATTAAATATACTTTTTCAGCAACCCGCATATTCGTATTGATACCCCCTTGAAGAATTGCCGGTCCGAATTTAAATTGAAGCGCAAGAGGTAAACTGATATAATGGATTTTCCGAAAATTATCTGAATCTTCCCGATGACCTTGTTGAGAATATTCAACTCCTCCACTCCAGTGTAGAAAATCACCCGGGCCAATTGGACGGCTACGGTATATGCCGGCATATAGTGAGTTCTGGTTTCCCTGCACTTTATCACCATCATTATGGGTCGCCGCACTTTGCCATCCTGCACGGATTCCAAAGTCTTGCGCGTACACACTACTGGAGGCAATTCCTATCAGAAAAAGCACTCCGATGAACATTCTTAGGGATTTCATGACTTCTTTATTTTGCATATACTAAAGATACGCATGAAATAGGTCAAATCCATCTATAATGGCGTTAATTGCGCTATCCCACAAACTGTATATTTACTCCTTTCCGCGGCGTTTTTTCGGCTTTCAGGGTGTCATACTGATGAAACATCAGAGACAGTGTTTTACTGACTTCTGCAGACGTTAATTCTTAGGTCCCAGGTCAAATTCCTTAGGCGGTTCAACGCCTTTTAAGTGCTTGACAAAATAGTCCCACCGTCTGCGCATCATGTAGTAATAGTCTTTTCCAAACCCATGTCGGGCATTTGGAAAGATTACCAGGTCAAAGTCTTTATTTGCCTCAATTAACGCATCGACCACCAGGTAACTGTTGTAGGGAGGCACATTATCATCCATGTTCCCATGGGCGATCATTAATTTTCCTTTGAGATTTTTAGCATACTCCTGATTGGCCTGAACCGAATAATTGGACGTTCCGTCTTTATTTTTAGTAAGTAGATCAATGTAGTGCTCTCCCCACTCATCTTCGTAGTTCCGATTGTCATGGTTTCCTGATTCAGAGATCCCGACTTTGTAGAATTCCGGATAGCGGAACATCGCTGCGGCCGTGGCAAATCCACCTCCCGAATGTCCCCAGATACCTACACGATCCAGATCAATGTACGGATAGCGCTCTGCCAATTGCCGGATGCCGGAGATTTGATCTTCCAGGGTGTTGTCGGCCATGTTTCCGTAACA
>CAYGOW010000090.1:0-7739 GCA_964351425.1 uncultured Roseivirgaceae bacterium | reverse complement strand
TCGATGGACGGCAAATGGGTTTATTACCTGGGTTCCGGCCCGCAAGGCGATTCCCAGTTATGGCGCATGCCCGCGACGGGAGAAGGGGTGCAGCAACGGGTGCTGGACGGGCCGCTCAACGGCTGCCAATTGGCGGATGACGGAGATTTGCTCTTCCAGGGAGTTGTCGGCCATGTTTCCGTAAAACACATCGTGAAATGATTTGGATCGCCCGGGATTACAGGTCCCGTCGATAACAATCACAATAAACCCAAGTTCGGCAAGCGCCTGGTGGTCACCCCGTGAAGGAGAAAAACTTCTTCTTCCCACGCCTCCGCCTTGCGGACCTGGATAGATATAATTTACTACCGGATATTTTCTGGATTCATCCAGGTCAGTGGGCGTAAACATTAACCCATACAGATCCCACCTGCCATCGCGGGAGTTTACCTTGATGGGGGTAGGCGGCTGCCAGCCCGTAGCCTCCAAGGCACTGATATCCGCTTCTTCCAGGGTCATTACTTCCTTTCCGGTAATTGTCCTGAGTTTGACAACATTAGGCACATCAGGCTGGGAATAGTTGTCGACAAAATAATTACCATCAGGAGATAAGCTCACTGAATGATAGCCATTCTCCGGGGTTAGCAACGAAAGCTTTTTGCCATCCATGCGCACACTGTAAAAGTGAGTGAAGTACGGGTCACGTCCTTCTTCACGTCCGTTGGCCAGGAAATAGATCATTCTTTTCTTGTCATCAACTTTCAATACCTCAGTTACTACAAAATCCCCGGTAGTAATTTGGTTTTTCAGTTGGCCTGAGGTGGCATCGTATAAATACAAGTGCCCCCAGTCACTCCGCTCGGAATACCAGATGACCTCATTTGTTTCAGGTAGCCAGTGCCAGTTGACCGCTCCTTGTCCGGATTCATATTGCGTTTCTACTTTCTCCTCCATTATTTCCCGAACTTCTCCGGTCACGGCATTTGCAATGCGCAGTTTTGCCGATTTGTGATCCCTGCTGGTGGAAACAAACATCAACTCGCTTCCATCTGCCTTCCATTGATTGTCATCAAATGAGCCTGTGCAGGCAATATCGTCGCAAAGAGTACCTCGTCGTGCATCGGCAGGTATATCCAGGCGGATCACCTTGCTGTTTTCTACATCAATAATTACCCGATGGATTTTTATAATTTCATCGTCCTGCGGGATCGGGTATTTCCATGCCTTCAACTCAGGTGCACCTACTTGTGTCTTAACCAGGTACATATCACTTACATGACGCTGGTCCTGCTGAAAGGTGGCAATCTTTTTAGAGTCTGGCGACCAGAGAATGATCGGCCGGTCACTCTGCTTCCATCCTGCATTGTCGGTGGCATACCCGAAATTCTCAATTCCGTCAGTGGTTAGTTGCGTTTCCTTGTCCGTCTCCGTATTGCGGACCCACAAATTCCAGTCGCGGATAAACGCGGCCTTACTTCCGTCAGGAGAAACAACTTCCGTCCAGTTTCTGCGGGTGCGCTCAGGTACTTCATCAAGCAGTGCCCCCAGGCTATCCCCTACCGTACGATCCTTCTTTCCCGGATTAATGAGTACGTATTTTCTGCCCTCCTTCGTATTGGTGGAATAGTAAAAACGGCCATCGTCAAGCCAGGTAGGATACGCGCCGCTGTTGTATACCTTGTCGTTGGTGTTATAGCGTAAATATTCTGCGGCAGCTGCATACTCATCGGCAGTGACGGACTCCTGTCCGATAGCCATGAAGGAAATGGAGAATAGGAGCATGACGAAGATGCTTCTGATGGAAGTGCTTTGCATGATGTTGAATTGTCTTTGGTTACTGGTTAATGTTACTGGAATTTTCTGATAAAGAAAGTCTTCCTTTGATGAAAAGAATATAGCAGGTGTTAATGGTACGACGCCGGGGAGGGCGGAGGTTATTTAAAGTCCAGTGCTTCTTTGAGTCCCTTATCCAGGGATGGAAGAACACTCAGGACCGTTTTTACCGTTGCCTGGTATTGGTGATACCCATGAATTTTTTTCCGGATATTCTCCGTGTTACAAATAATGGTGTACTCCACCCCGTCCAGGACCGAATCATTTCGGTAATCTTCAATGCAACCGGCAAGGCTTTCCAGTGATTCCAGGAAGGCGATGATTTTTTCTTCCGGAATGTCCGGCCTGATCCATTCGGAATTTTTACCATAATCCACCATGTACTCTCTGTACCGCAAGGCATTATCTTCGATAACGACTTTAATGTGGTTGCCGAAATAGGAGTGTTCTTCGTAATCAAACTGGATCATACCGGAAATATACGTAAATCCTATTATGGGAGAATGAAAACCGCCGGTAAAATGCACTCAGACAACATTACGCAAACATGACGTAAAGATGACGTAATGACTTAAATTAGGGTTATTTAGATTGGGGTTCAATCAAATAGTACTGTTATGTCATACGATAAAATACCTGCACTAAGAAAGCGAAAAGGATGGTCACAGGAACAACTGGCGGAGGAATCCGGGTTAAGCCTGCGGACGATTCAACGCATTGAAAATGGCGAATCAGAACCCACGGGACATTCATTGCGCCAATTGACCCGGGCACTGGGAATCTCCCCGGATGAACTCATGGAATGGGCGCCGGTGGAGAATAGGGGATATGTGGTTTTGTTAAACCTGGCTGCCCTGGGTGTGCTTTTTCATCCGATGCTGGGCATCATCCTGCCGTTGGTTATGTGGATTCTCAAACGGGATGAAATCCGTCAGGTGGATGTTACAGGGAGAAAGTTGATGAGCTTTATGATTACCTGGGTGCTGGTGATTTATGCTGTACTGAATGTGGCTGCCGCCGGCCAGTTTATCGTGTTCACCTTCAGTTTTGCTGATTTGTTTTTTGCGTTATTTGTTGAGTTCGGTTGGATTACCATCACCTTGACAGCTTTATACCTGTATGTCATTGTAATAATTCTGGTCAATGCATACCGTGTCCGAAAAGGACACAAACTCACATATGTTCCGGCGATTCCTTTTATGCAATAAAGCCCTGGCTGTACCAACATCCATCCCGCACTAAAGCCATGCGGAGGGATTAAATCTCATTCTCATTCTCCTACTGATTCTTAATAATCTTCTCCCACTCCGAATTAGCTTTTTGGATAAAACCATTGCGGTCCGCATTCCATTCCTGTTGAACGCCAAGATCATAATTCAGGTAGAGCTTTCCATCAACGATGGCCCAGGCTTCCGGATCGATTTTCACAGCATATCCATTAGCAACCCCGTAGGCACAAAAGCCGCCATATTGTGGGGCATATTTCTCCGGGTTTTCCCTGAATAATGCCAGGTTATCCTGAGAACTGAAGTGCCAGGTCGCTCCCTGCCAGTCGTAGGTAATTTCTTTCTTTCCCTGCACCGGTTTCGCGTCTGTAAAATAGGCTACCGGGTCATACCCTTTGATGGCGCCGGCCTTCGTCGAATAAATTTTATCCTGCCCCTGACATGAGGCATTAACCAAGAGAAGCGCGGTAATGACTAATAAATATTTCATGATTATACCTTGATATTTTATTAATGTACGAGGCTTTTTGATGCGGGATGTCACTATTCAGGATTTAATATAGAATTGTCCGCTAACGGACATACTACTAATCAGCCTCAGGATTGTATTATTTGATTTGATTATTGTAATATAATTGACTGAAATACCGAAAGTTATAGATAATATTCATACCTTATAGTAATTATCAAATTCCAATACCTAAACAATTATTTATTATGAAGACATTAATATTGTCGATGGCCATGCTTTTTGTATGCGCTTTTACTTTTGGCCAGTCTAACGATGAAGCCACTATGATCACCGAGTCCCTATTAATTATGCCTAAACCTGGGCATGCACCTGCAATGGAAAAGGCGATCATGGAACACAACAAGAAATTCCATCCCGCCGGCCCACACCACGCCATGCTCCGCTACATTGCGTATGGCAATAATGGCGGATGGTATGCCTGGATCATGCGTGGAACGTATGCATCACTGGATTCAAGACCATTGGACCCGAAGCACCAGGGTGATTGGGCCGAAACCGTTGATCCCCATGTTCAGGAATACGGTTCGACAACAATATGGAGCTATAACAAGGCATTATCCACGGGAGCTGAGAAAATGGAAGCAGCCACAAAGTACCGTGCCTGGTCGATTATTCTAAAAGATGGCCAGGGATATCGCTTCCGTCCGTTGATGGAGAAAATGAAAGCGGCCCAGGAGTCGGTTGGGAATGCTTTTGTGATCTACAATAATGTGATCAATATGAAAGGCGGAGCAGACTATGCGATTATCTGGCCTTTCAGCAACTATGCTGAATGGGACGAAGAAGGAGCAAATATCCGGGATGCCTACGTGAAGATTCACGGTGATGGCAGCTGGTTGAGTTTCATGGATGAATGGCGCGCGATCGTAGATAGCATGGATGAAGAGGTTCGTGAGAAATTATAACCAATAATCAACCTAAAGAAAGAGCCCGGAATTTCCGGGCTTTTTTTTATCCTTATTTTTCAGAATCCTACCTTAATCATCGCCCATTCCCACAAAAGTCATTTTTTCATTTTGATTGAAGATTGAAATTTGTACCTGGTCAAACAAGCACTCAAAATGAAAAAATTAATCGTACCTCTGTTGGCAGGATGCCTGTTTCTGTTATCCTGTGATGATGACGATGATCTGTGCCTGACTGGTTCGGGTACTGTCGCCGAATATGAACTATCACTTTCTTCCTTTGATCAAATAGGGCTCAAGGGCCCGGTCAACCTCAGGTTTCGCCAGGGCCCTGTACAAAAGGTCGTCGTTTATGCCGAACCTGAGCTATTTGGTCCGATGGAGTATAGAGTTCGAAATGGGACACTGGAAATTGGCTATGAGAATAATGTCCGGTGCTTCAATACAAATTTTGGTGTCTGGATAGACGTCACCGTACCCGAACTAACCGATATTGCGCTAAGTGGACAGGGAATTATTGAAACCGATATGCCTATCGAACAGGATATTATTACGATTGTGGTTTCGGGACAGGCGGAAATTAATCTGGAAGGTGAAGTCATCGATCAGAACCTGATTATTTCAGGGGAGGCGGATGCCAGTAATTTTGATCTTGCTTCTGAAAATACGCGCATTGTAATTTCCGGAAGTGCTGAACTGGATGTGGCTTGCAGCGAATTCCTGGATATTGAGCTCAGCGGTTCCGCGGTGATCAGGTATTTGGGTTTTCCTCAGATAGATCAAAAAGTATCGGGATCACTCGAACTGATTAACGCCAACTAACAGATTTATCCGGAGCTACCTGGTGAATCACCCCAGGTAAAATGATGTTTCCACTCATATAATCATGACTGGGTTTGGTCAATGGATTGTGTATCTTTTTGATCAAACAACGCATGAATTATGAAATATCTATTTGGGTTTCTGAGTCTATTTATTTGCCTTAATCTGACTGCCCAGGACCGGGTGAGTGGAGAATTGTTCGCTACCCGATCGGTTGCCATGGCAAAAAATGGCATGGCGGCAACCAGTCATCCATTGACCACTGTTGTTGCCTTGGACATCCTGAAAAAGGGAGGGAGCGCCGTGGATGCAGCCATTGCTGTAAATGCACTTTACGGATTGGTTGATCCGGGCGATGGAGGCCCGGGAGGTGACTTGTTTGCTATTGTCTGGGACAATGAAACCCAACAGCTTTACGGACTTAATGGTAGCGGCCGCTCGGCGAAGTCCCTGACTGTGGAGAAAATTCATGAAGAGATGGACAAAGGAAACCGGTACTGGCGCGGGGCATTGTCCGTTACGGTACCAGGTGCCGTCGATGGCTGGTTTACATTACATGAACGATTTGGAAAGTTGAAGATGCGTGATATTCTCCAGCCCACCATCGATTATGCCAGGGAAGGGGTGCCTGTGACCCAGGAAGTTGTTTATTCGCAACATACTTACGGGGATGTTTTTAAGCGGGCTTCGGATAATCCGAATTTTCATGAAACCTATCTGATCAATGGTGAATTTCCTGAAGAAGGCGATGTATTCACCAATCCCGACTATGCAAATACCATAGAAATCCTTGCGAAAAAGGGGCGGGATGCCTTTTACAAAGGTGAACTCGCTGAAAAGATTATCGCCCATATTCAATCGCGCGGAGGGTACCTGGAAATGGAGGACCTGGCCGCACATTCTTCCGAATGGGTGGATCCGGTTTCTGTGAATTACAGAGGATACGATGTATGGGAAATGCCACCCAATAGCCAGGGTATGGCGGCATTGCAGATGCTTACGATCCTGGAGGGCTATGATATCGGAGCTATGGGCTTTGGCAGCGCGGATCATATTCATCATTTCCTGGAAGCAAAAAAACTGGCGTATGCGGATATGCGAAAATTTTACGGGGATCCTGATTTTAGCGATATACCTATCGAAGAACTCCTGTCTGAAGAATACGGGGCAGACCGGCGGAAACTTATTAGTTCCGACGAGGCTGGCGCATACGGACCCGGACTGGACGGGGAGGGCAATACGGTTTACCTGACCGTGGCCGATAAGGACGGAAACATGGTCTCATTGATCCAAAGCAATGCCGGACACTTCGGATCCGGAGAGGTACCCAAAGGTCTTGGGTTCACGCTGCAAAAGCGTGGAGCAGGCTTTACCCTGGAAGAAGGGCATATTAATGCCTATGCACCGGGTAAACGTCCTTTTCATACGATTATACCTGCGTTTGTGACTAAAGACGGACAGCCGGTCATGAGTTTTGGGCTGAAGGGAGGGGACATGCAAACCCAGGGACATGTTCAGATGATCATGAATATCCTGGATTTTGGCATGAATGTACAGGAATCCGGAGATGCTCCCAGAATTTATCACGGGGGAGGAGAAGGTACGGGCCGGGTCTATGTGGAAACTGGATTTTCAAATGAAGTACTTCGTGAATTAATGAAACGCGGTCATGATGTAGGTTTCAGGGCCGGAGCCTACGGAGGCTACCAGGCAATCATGATAAAGGAGGGTGTGTACTACGGTGCCACCGAATCACGTGAGGACGGGATGGCTGCAGGATATTAGCCACTAACTATTTGATTATCATTTGGCTATTTTCGTTTCTTATGTAAGAAATTCGCCAAAGTAGGCGAATGAAAATAACCTTGACGACTTACTTTTACCTAAAATTTTTTAGGTATGACACATGACTATTTTTTGGATCCGTCGGCAAGAGTGTATTATGATCAATCAGTAAATACACTTTTTCTTGAATACACGGATAAGGTAAAAAATGATGATCATTTTATAGCCATTAACACTGCAGTCCTCAATGCCTTTAAGAATCTTGATACGAATAAATTTGTTGCAGACATTCGTAAGATGGGTGTGATTAGTTTAACGGCTCAAAACTGGGTGATTAATGTTCTTCTTCCGGGAATGGCTGCGCATGTCAAGGGCAAACCGCTGTACCACTCCCAGTTACTGGATCCCTTCGAGATATTTTCAAAGGTTTCGGCCGGGAACATCAAGCGGAAGGCAGTAACCATTGCGGATAAGTTTGATGTACTTCAATTTTCCGATAAGGAGGACTTGCTGGAGCATTTGAAGCAGAACTAGCTGACAGTATTTCACATGACGCAAATTAAAATGCTGTAATTCCGTACACGAACTGTTCGGAAACGTACATTTTTCATTCCCTGAAAGTGCTTTATTGTTGAAATAGAGCACTTTTTCTGTTTG
>CAYGOW010000089.1:0-10933 GCA_964351425.1 uncultured Roseivirgaceae bacterium | reverse complement strand
CATAATCATTGGGGGTAGCGGTCACTCTGCGGTAGGAGTTAAATTCGAGCCCAAAGGGGTAATAATTATTCACCGATTTTCACCGCTCCCAATTTTTTCCAGCCTTACCAATTTTTCAACATGCAATTTTTTCAAGGTGCCTCTTTCCAGCTACCGTTTTTCCTTCTCGTTTGAAGGCATTCTAAAGATAGTAAAATTCTTTTTTCCCTTTCACAGCCTTTGGGGTGGAGTGATCCCGCAACGTTTGGCGAGTAAAATCAGGCCTCTGAAGCATTTTTTGTCATACAAAAACACAACTTGCAATCCTATTCGGCCCGCCTGATTTTACTCCTGGCGAGGGCCTTGCGCCTTGCGGGATTTGAACGGAACGAAGCGTCGGGTGCATGTGCGGTGGCACAGGGGGGCCTTGCGCGGCTATTTTACATAATATGCTTATATAACCCGCAGATAAACAACGTCTGCCATCAGCAGACACCGCTGAAGAACGAGGAGTTATATAAGCGCATGTTATGTAACTTAGCTTGGGGTCAGCGAATAAGACTTTCCGGAGGGAGAGCAGGTGACCAGATGTTTTTTCTTTTCAATTGAAAAAAGAAAAGGCTAGTTCAGGGGATGGTACTGCCCGATCTGCTCTTTAAGATGCTCCAGGTCCAGCTCCCGGTAGCGCTCGGTACTGCTTACATACTTATGACCAGCAAGGTACTGCACCGTACGGATATCCTTTGTCTTCAGCCAGTGAACGATCACACTTTCCCGGATTTTGGTGGAAGTAATCTTGCTGTATTTGGGGTCGATTTTTCGAAGTTTGTACATCAGCTGGTTGATAGAGTTCCCCAGGGTTTTGTCCCCGGCAGGTCCGATGAAAAGCCGATTGGTTTCTATATTGAAGGCGTTGAGTAATTCCGGACGGATGGTCTCTACATATTCCTGCAGTTCCAGGATCTGCGAAGCTTCCAGGGGCATAGTGCGGTGGTTACTTCTGCGTCCTCCCGGGATCTCGATCTTTCCCTCAGCAAGTTTCAGATGGTAGATCCTAAGCTTTTCCAGCTCATGGATCCGGATGGCCTGATAGATCAAGAGACCCAGGATCGCTTTATTGCGCTTGGTTTTAAGCGTTTCTGCCTGATAGGATTGATGAAGCTCGATAAGTGCGTCCCATTCGATCAGGTCATGGGGAATCCTTCGTACTTCGCCCTTAATGTACAGCCCGATCGCGGGGTTCTCCTTTTGCTTCCGGTATTTGTAATACAGCTGCACGATCCGCAGGAGCCTGTTGACCCACTTTCTGCTGTGGCCTTTATTTCGGTGATATCGGATGAGCTCAAGCAGGTGAGGGTATTCCACCTGATGCAGGGAGAGCTTTTCTTTTCCCAGCCAGTCCAAAAAGATCCGGGATTTCTTTTCGTAGGCATTCACCGTTCTGGGGCGATAACCGCGTGCCTGTAACCAGTCCTTAAAGCTGTCCATAGCGAAGGTGGGTATAGATCTGGGTGCTGTCAAGGGTCTTGTGCCCCAGGAACGTAGCGATGTCCTGCAGCTTCATGCCGGCCTGTAAAAGGTGGGTGGCAATGCTGTGGCGCAACCCATGCAGACCGATATCTTTCTGGATTCCTGCCTTCTGCTGCAGGCGTTTCAATCGCCACATCAGGCTTTGTCCCTGCATGCGAGCTCCTACCCGATCACTGACAAAAAAAGCGGTCTGATCACCTCCCTGCACAATGTAGGGCCTTCCCCGGTCCAGGTAATTTATGATGTCTTCCATCACTGCATCACTCATTGGCACGTAGCGCTCCCTGTAATGCTTTCCCTTGCGCACGTACAGCAGCTTTTTATCAAAAAGAACGTCGGAAGTATCCAGCATCACCCCTTCGTTTCTTCGGAGCCCGCAGCCGTAAAAGACAGACAGCATTGCTTTATCTCGCAGCGCAAGCGGGGTGTAGGGGGTATAGGCACACGCTTCATACAGCGCTTGGACTTCCTTGACCGAGAGTATGTCCTTGTTGCCATCCAGGTAGGGACTTTCTGTTTTTATTATTGACATATCCAGCGTATAGGTGCCCTTGCCGGTGGAGCGGATGTATTTGCTAAACAGCTTTAATGCCTGGATGTATTTATTCACGTGGCTGGGGCTCACGCCCCCGTCCCGGCGCTGGTTGGCCCTGCTGCTGATATGAGCAATAAAGGCCGAAGCATGGGCGCCCTGGACTTCATTGATATTTGTTATGTCATTCGCTTCTAAAAAGAAAAAGAACTCCCTGAGGTGGCCGGGCAGGTAATAGACCGTATGGGAGGCATAGCCGAGTAGCTGCAGCCACTCGCCAAAGGCAGTTTGCAAGGCTTCATACGATGGGGTGTTTAAGGATAAATGTTTCATGGGTTGTTTTAAAATTGGACTAGCCACGCTAGAAAAAGGGGGTGCCTTGCATTTTTGGGTTTCAATTATCCACTGGGGGTTACGCATTAACTATCAGGCAGTTGAGTGGATAACTAAGCTCATTATCTACCCGTTATCCACTATTATCCACTGACCTGCCTTCGTGGAGTGATTCAGGCGTGGTTTCCGGAGTGATTTCCTGATTAACATCCGGCGTAATTCTTAATAACGCTTCATCCAGGGCAGTTAATAGCGTGCCGCTGAGACGCTCGTATTCCTGCAGATCACTGACCTCATACTCATAGCCCTGCTTGTACTTATTCCCACCTACTACCTTCAGGTACCCGTACTGTTGCAACTGACCTAGGTAATATTTCAGATTATTCGGATTGATCCGCATCCAGCTGCGCACCTCACTGCGGTAAAAGGAGGTTTTGTGCTGACGCCCCAAGTGGGATTTTAATAGCTCAAAGAAGCTGCGGCAGGCCTTGGTCAGCTCATCGCTCTTGGCAAGCAATACTTCCTTCATTAACGTATTCGCCAGTTTGATGTCTTCAATCGTCGTATTGATATATTGTTCCCCGGTCTGCTCGTCAGTCTGCACCTTCCGTTGGTATTGATTACAAAAGGTAATCCCTTCAATAAAGGCCAGGTAATGGCTGTTGGTGCGCAGTGGCTTGAAGACCGTGCCGGGGATCCGCAGCTGCTCGGCATAGGGATTCCGGACGGCAATAGGTTGATACAGCGCCTGCAGGTCCCGCAGGAACTCCTTGACCTCGGCCTGTTCGGCTTTATCGATCCTTCCCGCTGAGCGCTTTCGCTGGTCTTCCATAATGGCTTCCTGCTGCGCAGTACTGCCGTCCAGGTAAATGAGCAGACACCGGTTGGCATTGTCCTCATACAGCCGCTCTTTGGTCGTGGTTGCTGACAGGCAGATCGGGCCGCGTACGGTCACTACTTCGGTTTTCAGGTTGCCTTTCACATCCTTTTGAGTCACCATCTTACTGATCATGCGTTTGGTCTGCAGCTCGCGCAGGGCATACAGGATATTGCCCGCCCCTTCCAGGTCTTCAATAATAAAGAGCTTGTGCGAGAGGTTCAGGTTTTGCGCATAATACAGCGCGTTCTCGCTGATCGCCGTGCCGCTGATCTTGTCTTCCTCAGGCACCAGCTCACTCACCTTTTCCTGCAGGTAGGTCTTTCCCGTGCCGCTCGCCCCCAGGCAGATCACATGCAACGGATCGGCCCGTTTGCGGGTCGCATAGGTAATCCACAGGATCAGCCGATTGATTTCCTCGCCCACTACTCCGGCCTTGCCGATCAGCTCGTTCACGTGCTCCAGATAGCCTTCCCGCTGCATAAAGCGGATGGCTTTCTTTTTCCGGTCTTCCGGAATAAGGCGTTCGGGTAGTGCCTGTGGTTTCTTCTGTGCTGCGTGCTGCTGCCGGTAATCTTCCAGGGCTTCGGTCAGTTCGGCGACGGCCAGTTGCACAGTTCGGCTGCCCACTTCCAGGCGCTCAGCGGCCTTCCGGATCAGCTTATCTACCTGATCGTCATGGTACAGGTCCACGCTGTGACGAAGGCTGTGCAGGGGACTCTTTGAGCCGTGCAATTCGATTTTCAGGGTCACCCGCAGCCGTTCGGCCACTTCCATCCGGATGCCGCCCAACACACTCAATAGGAGTTCAGCATGCCGGAAGACCAGGAACTGCGGGTTGTCGGTATTGAGCATGTTTGAATGGGATAGAGCATTTGTTTCTGATGAAAAAGAAAAAGGAGATTTCTGCTGGAGCAGGTGGGTAAAGATTTCCGGCTCGTGGCTTATCCCCAGGCTGTTGATGTCTCCGCCTGCCGGCGTATCTACCTGGCAGATTTGAAGGTTCGGCCGGAGCTCGTGCAGCAGCATGGCGGCGCGTCGGGCTCCTTCGTTGCCCGCTTCATCGCCATCAAAGAATATTGTCACGCTTTCAAGGTCCGCCAGCTCCTGGATCGCCGCCTGGTGCTCAGCAGTCAGTCCGTTCGTTCCATAGCAGGCCAGTACGGTGTAGTCTTTTGTGATTTCAGGCAGCTGTAAAAGCGTGGCCGCATCGATGATGCTTTCAGTCAGCAGCAGGTTTCGGGTGGTCCTGTCCGGATAGCCAGGGTACAGACCCTTTCTGCTCTTGCTGTAGTAATGTCCGGCAGCGATGACAGATCGCCCGTACAGGCCACAGACCTGCCCACTTTTTTCTTTCAGTGGAAAAATAATACAGGTTTTCATCTGCGGCCAGCCCGATTCATTGTAGCCGATGCCGGGATAGTCTGTCTTCAGGCCACGGGAGGCTAAGTATTCTTTGGCCTTGGCAGACTTTTTCAGGTTCGCTGCAAACACCTGCATCAGCTTTTTATACGGCGGGGCGGCGTTGTGGTCTGCAGAGCCGCTTGCTGTACCATTGACTTTCTTGCCGTTCCGGACGGGCGCCGGATCCCCCGCCCATTCGGTGAGCTGCAGGAGCGCCTCACGGGTGGACAGGTTTAGTTTCTTTTCGGTCAGTCCGATGATATCCATGGTACCCGCCTCGCAGCTCGAGCTAAAGCAGGTGCAGATGTTCTTCTCCCTGCTGAACTGCAAACTCGGGGAATGGTCCGCATGGAACGGGCACAGTGCCCGGCCCTGATTGTTGATACGGATCTGCAGCTTATCCGCTACATCTGTGATGGACAGGCGACTTTTAAGCTCTTGGATTTCCATTGAAAAGAAAAAAGGTTAGATTTTTCATTTGTCGAACATGTGCAACAAATGTAGAACTTGATTCTTATTCATCCAAATAACATCGTCTTTCTTTGAAGAAGATATTTAACTAAATTTGCTTATATACGTGCATAACACTAATCATTAGTAGCATATGTTAAACATTGGAAGCAGAATAACCGAGCTCAGAAAGGCAAAAAAGTGGTCCCAGGCAGATCTGGCCAGTGCTGTAGGAGCCTCCCGGGATATCATTGGAAAATACGAGCGGAATGATAACTTACCCTCTATTGAGATGGCCCTGAAGCTGGCCAAGGTGTTTGACGTATCCGTAGACTACCTGCTCGGGGAAGGACAACACGCTTCCTATGATAAGGAAACACTCAAGCGCTTGCAGGACATCGAGAACCTGGACGGCGATACCAAAAAAACCATCTTCCGGGTAATTGATACCTTCCTGAGGGATTCAAAGGCAAGGATGGCATATTCGTAGGGATATAACTGAAGGTTATCGCGATTTTAATTGATTTGATAACCACTCAGCTTTTTTACAAATTTCAACCCATTCTGGGCTTCTTAGGATTATTTCAATTCCTTCTTTTGAGGATTCCAAACCGTATGCTCTTTCTTCAAAAGAAATAACTTTAATATTGAATTCTTTCATTGAATCAAGTATTTCTTCATTGCCATCTATTTCTTTAAAAGCCTCAATAAATCTATTAAAGTCTAAATCATCGTACAAATGCATTATTAATTCGCTAAATGAATTGGAATAGTGATCATCTTCTCCTAGAAATGACTTCCTCATTGAGATGCTCTCTCCTAATGTGAACAATGCTTTTGCTATATTATCCTGCCAAATTTTGAAATTTTCTCCAGACGCTAACATTATTTTCCGTTTGGTTTGTACTTAAATTCTTCTTTAGGAATATGAGACTCAGGTGAGTTACTGTCTACAGACCTTCCATTTTTATCAACCATTTTACCGTTTTGCTGCTGTTTTACGTAAGGATTCTGTTGAGCAGGGTTGGGACTGTTTGGATTACCATTTTGGACTCTAACATTATTTCCAGATGGATTTTGCGGATCCTTATAAATAGTCCCTTGCCCGTTGCGTGCTGTTTTAGCATTATTCTGCATGCCTTCAGGTAATTGTTTCATTACACTACCACCAGGATCAGCGATAGGACCTATCTGTTTTTGAGCTTTGGCATTCTCTAGGGCACCAAATAGTTTATTTAGTCCCTTTGCAATTTTTGGTGCCTTAGCCACATCTCCAATATATGGTAAAGCCGCTCCTGCAACACTAGCAGCTGCTCCCCACCAGTCTCCGCTTTCGGCTGAAAGCGTAGCACTCAAACCATCTGAAATGGGTGATGGGTCAATAACACCAATTATATCAAGACCAGTTATTACAGCATCCTGTCCACTTATTTCATAATTACCTCCAATATCTCCTACAAAGCTGCTAGCATCAACTGAAATATCAATTAAATCTGTTTTAATAGTAATGCTAGAATTATTCTTTCCTCTGAGGATTATGTCATCCGGACTCATTCCGTCAGGATCAATGAATCGAATAGGGTTGTTGAATGAATAATTAAACGGTGACCAAGTGTAGAACTCTTCCGCCAACGGATCAACCACACCCCACCTCCCAATATCCGGCATATACATCCTGGCCCCATAATCCAGCCAGTTCAGATCCAGTTCGTCCTGCAACTCCTTTCCGTTATAGAGGTAATCATTTTGTTTGGAAGTGACCCGGGTGTAGCTATTGAATGACAGTCCAAATGGGTAGTAATTATTCACCGATTTTCATGGTACCCATTTTTTTTGGGCCTTACCAAAATTTACAACATCTCAATTTTTCCAGGTGTCTCTTTTCAGGTACCGTTTCCCCTTCTCGTTTGAAGGTTTCTAAAGATAGTAAATTTCAATTTCCAACGAAGAAGCAAAGCCTAGACTATGTATTGGAAATATCCTTGGACTATCTCACCGGGCTGGACTATTCCCTGTTCATCAACGATCCGGAGATGACCCGGCTACTTAAAAACTACGAGACACTTAAGGACGAGGACAAGTCCATGATCAAGAAAATGCTAAAGGCTTTCAGCTTCTATTCCAGAATGGAAGAGACTCAGGCGGGGTTGGGGTGATTAAACATTGCCATTGATCTGAAGATCATAGACAGGTTTTTTATTTAGGCAGGGTAAGCCTTGATTATTTGACCGGATCTGACAAAGCCCTGTTCATTGATAACAAGCGCCCATTATGTAATGTCTATTCCTGGGTAAATGAAAGGGTATCGATCCAAAGCACGCTTTCAACTCGTAAGGCTATTCACATCTAACATACGACTGGGGATCCATTTGGAAGTACATCCCATATTTTCGATAATTTCTTATTCTATTTAAAACCATTTCGTCATAATCAAACAGCTCACTGACATAGTTGATCACTTGATCTATGTCGTCTCCCTTACCCTCACAATTTAAAAAACCAAAAACTTTCATTTCGCCATTCTTAATGACAGCAATATGACTAAATGAAATTTCATATCGAACTGGAGAAAAATGAAAAACACCTTCTTTCCCAATTTGTATTGAAGTTTTTGCTGGATAAGAATTAATAGTCGTATCAACTAGATTATATACAAAGAAATTTTTTGGGATTCCATTTTCGAGATAAAAGCCTTTAGAATTATATACTTCCTTATAACTAGGGATTGCATTATTAAGTATTTGTGACATTTGATCCAAGTATTCCGAACTTGATTGTTCAGAATCACATGAAGAACCACTAAATAATCCCAGTAACAAAAACAGTATAAAACTATTCATTATCTTCAATCTCCTTTCTAACCTTATTTCCAACCTTGTAAGCATCATTTTCTACATTTCGACTATTCGCTTTCCCTTCTCCTCTATCCTTAATCGCTTCAATATCTTTAGTATTTAAGTCGTGTTCGTTTTCATGGGCATCAGTGACGACCATTTCCTTGTCCTTATTTTCTTCCCCTTCAAATAATTCTATTGCTGTTTCAAATATTGTAATGGTTGCCTCTTCATAAATCAAGTTACCTTCAGAATCAATTTTAAATGCAACCTCACCATCAAATGTGCCTGATTCCGCATCCCAATTAAGAGCGTTTCCATTAACATCATGAGCTTGGTGAAGTCCTAATAATATTCCTCCACCCTCTGTACGAACAATTTCTTGCGATATTTGGAAATTCACTTTTGTTTCATTATTGCCCACAGCAGCAAATTGTGATACAGCAGTTTTACTTCCACTATCATTTATCAGAGATGCCATACGTTGTAAATCAGGTGAGGCATTGCTACTCAATTGAATCTGTCCATTATCATTCACAGATGTTGTAACTGGTTTTCCATCAGTACCGACATAGTACCTACCATCAACATCCAGAAAACGTATTGGGTTATTGCCAGAAAAATGATAAGGAGATTCTGAATAATAACTTGATGCCATCGGATCCACCAAATGCCACCTGCCAATCGCAGCATCATACATCCTCGCACCATAGTCAAGCCAATCGAGCCCTAGTTCATCCTGCTTCTCCTTTCCATTGTACACATAATCATTGGGGGTAGCGGTCACTCTGCGGTAGGAGTTAAATTCGAGCCCAAATGGGTAGTAATCGTCGCTCTGAATTATTGGCGTGGAGTTAATCGTCAATTCCAAATCATCAAAATATACCTCACTCAAAAAGTTGCTTTCATTGCTCAAGTAAATCATTACATATCCATTGGAGGGTGCCACCAACGAAACGTTCATCTGATCAAAATTTTGGTTTTTTGATTGCCCTATAGCTTGTGTTGCACCGGCATCTATCTGATCATATGCGAATGAAACATCCTTTTCCAGGTAAATGCTTTCTGACTCAGGTAAAAACATCAGATTCAAAAATGCCAAGGGTGCTGAACCATTTTGAACCGGGAATCCGGAGCCGCCAATCAAGGATCCACCGTTCAAATTATCGGATATGGTAGAAATTCCTGCATCCATTGTGGTAGTAACTCCGGCTGCAGAGAACGCCCCGACAAGGGCACTGGCCAATGCCGTTGCTGCATTGGTAGGTGTTGAAGTTATCTCCACATATTTCCCCCAGACAGAAGCATCCAACGTATCACCTTTTCCAACCGAAACCGCAATCACCAAACCAACTCGCAAGCTATCAGTACCATTCAGCATTTGAGCATTTTGATAAATTGTCCCGCTGGCATCGGTATGATCAAATATATCATTCGTAATTATTGAAGCCGAATTAACCTGTGCGAATTCAATGTCATCATTTCCTTCAAAATTAATTTCAAAGTGCACCGAATCCGGTTCAGTAGTAAATGTAGTCCTGACATTGCCTAGATGATCTTTCAAGTGATATTGATAAATCCAGTCCCCTGCTATTTCATTAGGAATGATGCGCCCCTCTTCATGTTGAATAAGCTCGATCGTTGTATCTTGTGGTGTGCTCTTGTAAATAAATAATCCGTCATATTCTGTGGAAGTTACTAGGGAATCATTTACCACTTGGGCAATTTTTATCCCGGCTGCGTCATAGACATATTCCAGGTACCGGGCATCTTCCATCACTACTTTTCTTGGAAGATTCAAGTGATTATAATAAATCGAATCAATGCCTTTATTTATGTCACTAATCATATTCCCATTGGCATCATAGAAGTACTCTAGCCCGTCATAGAATTCCGTACCCACAGCTAATTCATTGCTACTACCATCACTGAACCCCAGTTCAGAATAGGAGTGGTCTTGTACATTATGCAATTGGTTCCCTTCATAGGCATAATATAATTCATCGATCGCTTCCACATTGGTAAGCTTCATTGACCTGTTCAGGGTTAGAATGTTGCCATTCAAGTCATACGAATAATTCGTTCCAAATCCACCCTCACTTATACCTTCAGCCCATACACCGTTATTCTTTAATGAATAATCCGAGCGCATCAGTCGATTCATCGGATCATAATGATACAAGTATAAATTTTCATCCTTATCCCCCTGGCCCTTCCATGATATTGCGGAAATATTTCCATTAAACTGTTGTGATTGCTCAGTCGGGGAGAATGTAATTTCAGGTCCATAGAGGGTGAGATCTGTGACTGCGTAGTTGGTTACAACAAACCGATAAACACCTGAATCCGATGCAAGTGCATTATTCAAAACTAAATGGCCATATCCACTAGGATCGTCATTTTGAACGGCTGTCCAAGTACCACCTACTTTTTTTTGCCAGGAATGATTCGAATCAAACCCATCCCAATAATATGGGTTACCATTAGCATCCTTTAAATAGTAGGTGAGCGCTTCTCCAGGAACGTAGCTCATAATAGTCGGTAAAAATTCATAATCAGGCGCCTGTTGTGAATAGGAAAAGTCATATAAATAGGCCAGGTAATTTTCGTTAATATACTTCATCCTTAATTTATTATCTGAAACATCTACAGATAAATTATATCGGTTAGGATGCAGTTGGAAATTCGGAATGGATTGAAGTTCATTATAAGCAACACTGAAATATTCAAGGTTTGGACAATTATCAAAATTCCCCTCAATTTTCCCGGCTATTGAATTGAAAGATAAATTGATTGACTCAATAGTTGGTATATCCATTAGCCAACTTGGAAATGACATTACCGGCCCGTATGGATTACCAGCAACCATGTTAAATACCTTCAATTTTGATAAGGACGATAAATCCGGAATAGAGTTAATGGTGTTTGATCCAATATATATTACCTCTAAGTCACTTAAGGCATTAAGACTAGCAGGTACATCACCAGAAATTC
>CAYGOW010000088.1:3958-10941 GCA_964351425.1 uncultured Roseivirgaceae bacterium | reverse complement strand
CGGGTTGGCACTTGGAGCCACCAATGGAAAGTGTAGGGCTTCAAGTAAAGCGAGTGTTATCGGATTATCAGGTATTCGAAAAGCAGCTTCGGGCATTCCTGCCGTAACGATGTCCGGTATTAATTCCTTTTTAGGCAGGAGCAGGGTCAGAGGTCCCGGCCAGAAAGTATTTGCGAGCTTCAGGGCTTTTTCAGGAATTGCGGTTACTAACTTGCGCACCTGACTGAGACTCGCAGCATGGACGATAAGCGGATCAAAAGAAGGTCTGTTCTTGGCCGTAAAGATTGAAGCTACAGCTTCAGGATCCAGGGCATTCGCTGCCAAACCGTAAACCGTTTCCGTAGGTATTCCAACAAGTTTACCGGATTCCAGCGCTTGTCTCGCTTCGTCAATATCCTTGCCGATGATTGCCATTTGACAAAGCTATTAATTTTCGATGGATGTGAATAGATGCCGTCATTATTTATAACTTTGGTTACAACCAAATCCCTGTGTTATGTCATCAAAAACAAGATCAATTATTCGCGCGATTGCCGTCATCATGGTTGCACTCGGCGTACTAATGGAATTAAGTATATTGATAATTCCAGCCCTCATTGCGTATAAATTCTGGCTGGTGGTCATTGCTTTTGGATTGGTACTGATAACCGCTAAATAGTCTTTTTCGATTTTCGGATCATCCGGAGAATTGAATCATTTGCTTCTATAAGTTCTTCTGTCTCGGAGAATGCCTTCCAGGCGATATTCTTTATTTCAGGTGATTCTGTCATAGGCTCATTCACATCCGCCGTAAACAAAAATCGCACGTCATAATGCAAATGCTCCGGTTCCGATTTACGGGCTGGAATTGTATGGATGTCAATATCAAAAATAGATTGATTGACCATTTTCAGCGATGATAAACCGGTTTCCTCCTCTGCTTCCTTGCGGGATACCGACCTGATATCCGTGCAACCATCGGCATGCCCTCCGGGTTGTAACCATCGGTCCAGTTTTCGGTGATGAATTAACAGACAGGAAGAAAAATTGCGATCCACGATCCAGGCAGATCCGGTAACATGACCGGTGACCAGTGATCTGAGAAAACAATCAGGATTAGACTGAACGAAGTTTATAAACGCTTTGGTTGTATGGAGCTCCTCAGGGTACCTTGAACTATACGATTTCAATAATGACAAAAGCGGTTGCCTGTCCACTATTCAATAATAATTGTCACTTTGTTGGTTTTCTTTTCTTCCAGCTTATTCGTCTGAACACCAGCGCCTATATTATTCATATCACCTTTTTCGGCGTTCACAAAATAGACACGCGGCTCCAGGTCATCAAACTTCACTTCTCCTTTTTCATCGGTATAAGTAACCTCAGTTGCCGGATTCGTTTCGTTCCTGTAATCATTCTCGGTCAGAAAGAGTTGAATAGCGACATTCTCCTCGACATTGCCCAGGCTGTTTCTGACTGTTATTTTAAGTTTCGTTTTAAAAATTTGGGCGGATGTCATGACGGCCAGAAAGCATACGGCCATTACAGACAGAAGTATTCGTGATTTCATACTCAAATATACATTTTTTCCTCTATGTCAGAATTACTACCGGATGAGGACAATTTTTCCGCGTTGTTCCTGAATACCAATACCATCGTCAAATGAGGCTTTGTACTGGACTTTATAGGCATAGGTTCCAACCGGGACCGGACGGCTTGGGTCGTTATCATATCCTCCATTCCATTCAAATGACAGATCTGAAGACTGGAAAATCATCTCACCCCAGCGGTTGAAAATGAATACCTGGAAGTCTTCTGTATCGATCAGGAAAGGGTATACACGCCAATTCTGATTTTCAGGGACATTACTGTCGGGCCGGAATGCATCCGGAGCCGTAAAGCGCGCCTGGCAATCTTCGAGGATATCAACCCGCTCACGCGTTACACAACCAAAAGGATTGGTCAATTCGATTGTAATCGGTCCTTCGCGATAAACGGTCAGAACATTTCCACTAAGACTGTAATCAGGACCGCTTCCTGTAATTACGCCTCCTTCTTCATCAAGGTACCGTATGGATAAGAACTGGTCACCCGGATCTAGCACCGCGAAGGTATTTTCGAGTATTGGGTCTTCTGGACAAATACTGTAGCTTAATTCAAAGTCATCTGGTAGCGAACCGGGTTCTGTATAGATTACTTCGGTAGATAACTGATTGGCACAGGTATTGCCGCTCGGATCAACTGTGCGGAATAAATAGGTACCAGGTACTTCCACCAGAACAAAACCATCCCGGATTTCATAAGGACCCGGGGGAGTTCCCACGAGCTCAAGACCCGGAGCATTTGTTGCGAATGGTATCCTTGCCTGCGAATCGTCACAAATGATAACTTCATCCGGTAAATCCAGGAAGGCAAATGGAGGCTGATTAACCTCTACATCTGTCAGGGTTACCGTACAGCCAGTGCCCGTAGTTTCAGTGACTTCAATATTGTAGGTGCCTCCATTAACTGGGGTAACAACGATGGTGTTAAGTCCGTCCGAATTATCATAGGTTCGACTATATACAATGTTGTTGCCCTGCGCGCGCGCAACATAGTTGACAGGGTACCCTATAACCACAGAAGCATCATTCGGTACAATCTCAATGTTGATTGTGCCATTTTGATTGTTACAGTCTGCTATTTCTGTGTCGGCGGTGATTGAAAATTCCACCCCGATGTTATCTATCACCTGCGCAATAGCACTTTGACAGCCGGTAAGTGTATTTATCGCATAAACATTATAGGTACCTGCCGGTAAATTCTGAATAGAATAAGTTCCGGGAGGAATCGTATCACTTACAAATGCCACCGGACCGGATAACTCATAAGCAAAAAGATCGGTAGGCGCTCCGGTGATAGTCAGGTCAAAGGACCCGTCCGACTGTTGGCATGCCGAGCTGTTTACAACATTGTTTATGGCCAGTTGAGGCAATTCGTACACGACGAATTGGCTGCTTACCGGAGACGGTGGATTTTGGACGATCTGACATTCCGGGATTACATCGACACGAGCCGTATATTGTCCAGGTACTGTCGGGGTAAACTGAAAATCTTCGCCTACGCCTGAGGCTACGATGACACTGTCAGAATCCAGAATATTCCAGCGATAGGTTTCGAGGCTTTCGGGATTAATCACACTGAAATCCAACGGGTCTCCCACACATCCGCTGAATACACTTAAGGTCACCGAAGGCGGTGTAGTAACAGTTTGATTTAAGAAGTTGGGCAGCCCAAGCGTACTCAGGGTATTTCCTCCATCAACTAAATTAGGTCCCAGACCAAACCCATCCAGTTGATAGCCCGGATCTGGCTGCGGAACTACATTTAATGGAGCACTGGGATTGGAAATTATCGCCAGATTGGGCGATCCATCGCGTGCCACATAGATTTGACCGTCTGGCCCCAGTTGCATGGCACCGAAGTCTTCGCCCACCTCGTTGACCACAAGATCGCGTGACCCACGAATAAATGCGGGTTCTGTGATGGTACCCGCTACCGTGGTGGTATCAACTTGCCAGCGATATATTTTACTCGGACCATTTCCATTGGGGTTTCTCACCGTGGCAAACAACATACGTCCATCCGGTGAAAACTCGATACCATATACCTGGCCATTGTCGTTAATATCAAGTTTCAGCGGGTTGCTTACAGCACCCGAACTATCTGCAAAATCGAATAACTCGACATAGTTTTCTGAAGTTGAAATAGAAAGTGCAACCGCCAGTTTACCGGTATTGGATAGTTTCATGTATCCCTGACCTGCAGTAGGCGAAGTAGATGGATGAATTGAACCAACATTGGAAACCACGGCCGGCCCAACGCCCATCGCCGTAACAGGGTACGATCTGAAATTACGGGTTCCGTACTCGTGACTAATCACCCAGTTATTGTTCCCTGTTATGCGTTCCGTATTCGGAGAATACAGATCAGTAATCGCAATATTACCCATGTTGTCCAGCATTAATCCGCCTAAGCCGTTATTCATCTTCAGGTCAAAGATTACATAGCTTAACTCATACGCATTGCCTCCCGAAGGATCATAAATCTGCCGGGTTAGGAAAACATAGAATAATGTTGCGTCCTGCGGAAATTCGACAATCAACACCGACTGGGTGGCATCTTCATCTCCACCAAGATTATTGGCAATAAGGTTGCCCTCACGGTCATACATTTCTACTCCGTCGGAATAGAATAATGGATTCCCATTGGCATCACAATAAATGGCACAGCCTTCCGGCGCAATCATTTGATTTCCCCCGTTGTAATCAAGCGGGTCACCAAATGGAATCGGGCGCGGTGGCCCCGGGTTATTAAAATCTGCAATCGGGTTAAAGTCTATTCCGGCGTGTTGGCCAAAGTACCAGATAAATGCTCTGCTCTCGATGGCGCCATATTCTACCACGCGGATCGACTGATAGGCTACGCAGCCGGTAGTGGCATCGGTGGCAGTGACATAATACGTACCGGCTGAGTCGATGGTGGTCGTGGCATCATCGAATGGCTGATTGGACCATCTGAATGTCGGGGTGGCACCGCCACCATTCATTCCTCCGCCGGCTTCGGCGGTGTATTGAACGGCAAAATCTTCAGCACAGACCGTGTCTGCATCGGGAAACCCTGAAATGGTCACCTCAAATTGTGTAATGTTTACAGGCTTTGAGACCGTCGCCGATTCTCCATTTAAAAAAGCAGTCAGAGATACCGTATATGTTTGTCCGGCATCATAGGTGTGGAAAGGAGCCAGATCCATGGAGCCGTTTCCATCTCCAAAATTCCAGATAACACTGTCGGGAGAAGGAGAAATTCTCGGTAAAAATGTTGTGGGAACGGAGGCACAGGTGCCTGCATAGGTAAAGTCTACATTCAGCATTGGGTCATACGGAGGCAGAAACGCTGGGAATTGCCTGGCCTGGTAATTTTGACTGCCTATGGCAGAGCCGGTATAAAGCGTCTGACTGGCCACGGTATCCGTACGGTTAATTCTTCCTACCCTGAAACTTCCGTTTGTGTGCTGATACAAATGATAAATGAGGCTGTCCGGGGCTATTTGTAATCCCAGGCTTCGTTGCATGTTTTGCGTGGGTACGGTGCGCAGGGTCTGAACGGCCTCGTCCAAATCAACTTGCAATAACACATCCTGGGCAGCTCCGTTGTTTCCTGAAATGTAAAAGAATCGCCCGGAATTAGACCATTCGGTATCGATGATATTGAAAGGCTGACTGCTTGGGTCTGTTCCGGCAATAGTAATTACAGGTGTTGTGAACAATCCATTTGTCACGTTGAATGGGGCAATAACAACATCATCACCCGCGTTTTCCGGAGCGAATGACACCAATCCGCGCGCAGGATTGTAGGCCATGTTGCTGATATTGGCCGGTAAGCCGGCAACCGGAGATGTGTTGATAGCAAATCCCGATGCATTGACATCAACGACTGTTATAAACGGCGAATTAGGTTCGTGAACCAGGAGCCAGAACCCATCGCGGGATGTTTTAGGCAACGCCAGCATGGCTTCGTCTACAGGATTTGTCAAGCCAGGGATTACCTGGTCAACAGCGGTAACTTCTCCGCTGGGAAAGGCAGGAGGGCCTGGTGAATTACCAGGTAGAGTCATGTTGACCGTGGTGTAGCGAATAATCCCATTATTCGTGAAAATGTAATATTCACCCGTTACCCCCGGATTGTGCGTTACGGCAACCGTTTGATTAATAGCGCTTGAGCCCGACAATCCTGTTCCGTTTGGCATTATCGCATCGGTGGCATCATAAACCGTTACCCCGTCTGTATAAAAAAGTACTTCGCCCGAAACCGGGTCTGTTGCGACTCCACTCATTCCCTGGCCCAGGTTATTGGGTATGGTTATACCTGTTGGTGTATAATCCGGCCGGACAAAACGAATGGCATTGCCACTGTTACCAAAATACCAGTTAATTGTAGATTGCGACTGTCCCAACGCTAGCTGGGAAGTCAAAATTGACACGAATAGGATGAATAGAACCCGAATAGTTTTTATCTGCATGCGTTTACCTTCACGTCTGGCTTTTATTAATAACTGTAATGGGCAATAGGTAATTGTATTACAGCAAAAAAATATGAAATATATTTCTGAACTAAATACAAATTACCGCATTCTCCCGTTAAGTGTAGTAATCCGGCGACAAGTATAACATGTATCCGGATAAAATGATTTCTTTGGTGATGTAAGTTTTAAGGGTGGTTGGTACAAGTTAACAAATTATCTTTTTGTATTTTTGACATTTGCCTGAATAGGCTGATACATATAAAATAAGCTTAGCGAATGCGGCGTATCGTTATAATAGTATTTTTTTTAATGGCCTTCTTAGAGGGAGCCAGAGCACAGGACCCACAATTTTCGCAGTTCTATGCGGCCCCCCTGTATCTTAATCCGGCATTTGCGGGCTCATCCCAATATACACGGGCGGGTCTGAATTACCGAAACCAGTGGCCTTCCATCGAAGCGAATTTCACCACCTTCTCAGGATTCATTGATCATTTCATTGATTCAAAGAATAGTGGTGTAGGACTGCTTTTCATGCACGATAAGGAAGGACGCGCCGGATTGACCTCAACATTTGTTGCCCTGCAATATGCCTATCAGTTGCGACTGGCCGACAATTTGTTTTTCAGACCGGGCATTCAGGTAGCATTTTATAACCGGAATATCAGCTTCTCCGACCTCACATTTGGGGACCAGTTCGATGATTTCGGCCAGGTCATCATGCCAACCGGAGAAACATTTAACAATACAAGTAAGAATTTTCTGGATATTTCATTCGGTGGGTTGTTTTATACACCCAATGTTTGGCTGGGTTTCTCTGCCAACCACCTGAACACACCGGAGCAGTCATTCGATGAGAACGTGACAATAAGCGAATTACCCATCAAATATTCCGTTCATGGCGGGGTGAAAATCAAATTCAAATCCGGCGTCATGGGCTCTG